>JBILRK010000118.1:0-6194 GCA_044372705.1 Saprospira sp.
CCTTGATGTTTTGGAGCTTGCAGTAAAAGACAGTAGCAAAGATTTAAGCTATGAGGCAATTGGGCATTTAATGAAAATTCCTGATTCATTTATCGTATTGTCCTTTCAAAACTATTTGCTCGAAATTGTTCAGTTTGAAAGTACTGCTGGTCAACTAAAGATTCTTTTGGATGGAAAAATGCTGGAAGAAAAACTAAAGAAAACTGATTTGAATAACAGATTGGATAAGAATAACGATATTAGGGAAGCTAAACCATTAGCGACAATATTGTCTATTGTTCCGATAAAATATTGGACAGAGATTCGTAAAATAGAGTTTAAAAGCCTTTTGGAAGCTGCTTTTAATCACGAATTCAGGAATGCCTGGTTTTGGGGATTCGCAAAATCTCTGCAAGTTTTTCCAGATAATGAAATGATGACTGAACTGCATCGTTTTTTGTTTAAAAAACCCGAAAAACTAAATGCCATTTATTTGAACCCTGCAATTTTTGTAGAAGGCCCTTATAATGAGCTTTTTAATAAAATTAGCTTGGCCTACATCAGGCAGGAAAAGAATCTTAAACATCCAATGACTTATATTTTGCTTTGTAAAATTATGCCCTGGAGTAGGGAGCTAAGCACGGAGTTTATGAATATTTTGATGCAAGAAAGTGAACAAAGTACAACTTTTGAAAAATATTGGACTGATTTGCTGTATTTTGCATCCTATAATGTAGACACTGAACTTGCAGCAAATTATAAACTGCAATGGATGGAAAGGAATCACTCTGTATGGGATTCTCATCTGAAAATCTACTTTGATGTGATTGATATAAGAAAAGAACTTATTGAATTAGAAAAGTATTAAGCATTCCTAATGTCAGATAATCAAAATATAAATGTTTTAAGACCTCATGCAGAGCATATTTATGCACATGAGCTTGAAAAAATAATTGCCTTTGACAGTAGGCCAAAACCAAGTTCCTGGAAACTTTCACCATGGGCTGTGGTCGATTATCTGATGGGTACTACCCTTGAGGATGGTTTTGAAATAGAGCCCAAATACTTTGGAAACAGAAGATTGATCGAAATTGCAGTAGCGACTTTGGCGACTGACAGAGCGTTGCTTTTGCTGGGAGTGCCCGGCACTGCAAAATCTTGGGTGAGCGAACATATTGCAGCTGCCATAAGCGGCAACTCCAAACTGATGGTACAGGGCACAGCGGGCATAGGAGAGGAGGCCATACGTTACGGTTGGAACTATGCCGAACTTTTATCAAAAGGCCCATCAAAAGAGGCATTGGTGGCTTCGCCTATTATCAGAGCAATGGAGACAGGTGCAATTGCCAGGGTAGAAGAACTTACCCGCATACCGGCCGATGTGCAGGACACCTTAATCACGATTTTATCTGAAAAAGTATTGCCAATTCCCGAACTCAATAGTGAAATTCAGGCACAGAAGGGATTTAATATTATAGCAACAGCCAATGACCGTGACAAAGGAGTGAATGAACTATCATCGGCATTAAAAAGGCGTTTCAATACCGTTGTGCTTCCCCTTCCTTCAAGCATGGAAGAAGAGGTTAATATCGTCAAACTTCGGGTAGAAAAATTGGGCAAAATGTTGGAAATTCCTGCAGAAATGGCCCCCATTAAAGAAATTGAAAGACTGGTAGCAATATTCCGTGAATTGCGCAGTGGTAAAACTAGCGATGGCAGAACAAAATTGAAATCGCCCAGTTCTACACTCAGCACTGCCGAAGCTATCTCAGTGATCAACAGTGGTCAGGCGCTTGCGGCACACTTTGGAGACGGTTCTATAAAAGCTTATGATTTGGCATCTGGTATTCTGGGTGCTATCATAAAAGATCCCATACAGGATACAGAAATTTGGAATGAGTACCTGGAAACAATCGTTAAAGACAGAAAAGAATGGTCTGATCTTTACAGAGCATTTAAAGATTTGCAATAAAAATTAGAGTTATGAAAAATATTGTCTTTTTGATACTGATAATAACCTCTTTTTTGAAACTGAATGCACAGAATATCTGGACCTTATACAACGAACAGAATTCTGGACTTCCAAACAATACGGTGAGGGTTTTGGCGGTTGACCAGCTTAACAGGAAATGGATTGGTACCGACTATGGACTTGCCATGTACAATGACACAACTTGGACAGTTTACAATATTCAAAATTCCCCGCTTACAGATAATACCATTCGGGCTTTACATGTTGATGCAGACAATTCGATTTGGGTTGGTACTATGTCCGGTGGATTGTATCATTTTGATGGTAGCAATTGGACAAATTATAATAAAAATAATAGCGGAATCCCCGATAATTATGTCCGATCAGTTACAACTGACAGCATGGGAAGAAAATGGATAGGAACAGTTGAAGGTCTGGCACTTTTTGATGATTTGAACTGGCGGGTTTGGACAACCTTTAATTCGGATTTGTTTTCAAATAATATCTCAACCCTTGTTTTTGATGGAGGAAATAGGGTAACGGCCGGCTCTGTTAACGGTGGAATTGCTGTCATGATTGATACGGCAATGACAGTTTATTGCAGGAACAACAGTAGCGGAATACCTGATAATTCTGTGTTACAAATAGCCATCGACAGCAGTGGACATTACTGGTTTGCATCTCCTGCAGCTGGTGTTTTTGTTGATTGGGGGAATTTGAATTGGCAGATTTATAATCAGGCCAATTCAGGCATGCCGGTTAGCGCATCTACCTGTATTTTTATTGACGAAAACGATGTCCAATTCATTGGTACTGAGCAGAACGGAATGGTGAAAAGAACAATGCCAGACAGTTGGGAATATTATACAAGCGCCAATTCTGACCTTGCCGATAATGGCATACATGCGCTGATTAAAGACCAAAACGGTTTGCTTTGGATTGGTACGTATCAGTCGGGATTGCAAAGTCTTAAAACTGCGCCAACTGCTACTGTAGAGATTTCCAAAAACTTCAAATTTTATCCAAATCCTGCGACTGAAATGTTATTTTTTGAAACAGATAACCCGATTAACTCTGTCAAAATATTTGACCTAAGCGGAAGATATCATGAAACGACTCTACAAGCCAATTCCATCGATGTGAAACATCTGCCAAATGGAACATATATCATTGAATTAGAAACAGAAAAGACTGTAAAAAGAGCAGTTTTTGTAAAAATATAAATATGACCAATAAAGAAATTGCCAATGCCTTTTCTCAGCTGGCTGAGCTGATGGAATTTTATGAGGAAGAGTCCTTTAAGATACGTAGTTATAGCAATGCTTACAGGGTCCTTAGGTCAGTTGACAGCCAATTATCAGAAATGAGTCTGAACGAGCTGAAAGAAATTAAAGGAGTTGGAGACGCAATTGCCAATAAAATTCTGGAGTTGACTAAAAACGGCAGAATGCGGCTTTTGGATTCCTATCTCGAAAAAACGTCTTCGGGAATTGTTGCATTGCTCGGAATTAAGGGAATGGGGGTGAAAAAAGTGCAACAATTGTGGAAAGATTTAGGCATTGAATCACCAGGTGAATTGCTGTATGCCTGCAATGAAAATCGTTTGGCAGAGCTAAAAGGATTTGGGGAAAAAACTCAGCAGAATATTAAAGAACAGCTAGAATATTATTTTCAGTCATTGGAAAAATACCGTTGGGCATCTGTCGAAAAAGAGGCAGATGATTTGCTCGACGACCTTTCAGATATCTTTGAAAAAGTTAGTCTTAGCGGAGCTTTTAAACAGTTAAATCCTGTTTTGGATGCGATTGAATTTGTTATTGAAACAGATGATTTTACAAAACTTTCAGAAGCAGCACTTTTAAATGAAGCTCTTGATAAAGGAGCAATATTTGAAGGCAGATGCAAAAGCTCTGGGGTAAAAGTCAAGATACACAGGGCCGAAAAAGGACTTTTTGCGCAAAAACTATTACAAACTAGCTCATCTGAGGAACTATTTAATTTAGTCAAAAGCAATGTACCTGAGTGTAAAAATCTAGACGAAAAAACAATTTTTGAGCAGGCTAGATTGCCTTTTATTCCTTATGAATTGAGAGATATGCCTGGGGTTGAAAGCTTAAAGGAAATTCCCGAATTGGTTAAGCTTTCTGATGTTAAAGGTGTAATTCATGCACACAGCGATTATAGCGACGGGCAAACAAGCCTCAAAGTGTTGGCAGATTATGTTCGCAGTTGTGGTTATACCTATCTTGGCATTACAGATCACTCTCAATCGGCTTTTTATGCAAATGGCCTTAAGCCAGAAAGGGTCTTGAAACAATGGGAAGAAATTGAACTTTTAAATAAAGGTTTTGAGGATTTTAGCATTTTAAAAGGGATAGAATCAGACATTAAAAACGATGGCGAGCTCGACTATGAAGATGAAATTTTAAAGGGTTTTGATTTTATCATTGCCTCCATTCATAGCAATCTGAAAATGACTGAAGAAAAAGCTACAGCCAGATTGATTAAAGCAATTGAAAATCCTTACACGTCGATGCTAGGGCATCCCACCGGCAGACTTTTGCTTGCAAGGCCCGGATATCCAATCAATCATAAAAAAGTAATAGATGCCTGTGCTGCCAATAAGGTAGCGATTGAGATAAATGCCAATCCATTGCGCCTTGATATTGATTACGCCTTTTTACCTTATGCAATTGAGAAAGGAGTGAAAATTTCTATCAATCCCGATGCGCACAGCAAAGATGGGGTGCATGACCTACGCTATGGCGTGCAGGTTGCAAGAAAAGGATTACTTAGAGCTGATAATTGTATAAATACTTTTTCTGCTAATGAATTTTTGACAGCGCTCAAAAAATAGGTTTTTACTCAACAAAATTTATTCGAAAAGCTTTAAATATGCTAAAGTCCATAATTCTTATGTTTGATTGAAATTCAAATTTTATAAAGATAATGGCCTCAACTAAAGAAGATTTTAATTACATTTGAATTTGAAAAACACGATTTTATTGGCTATCGAAATAGCTTAGTTTTATAAATTTATTATCCTGACAAATTTTAAAAGCTTAACAATGAAAGATGATAATAACAATGGACCTGGCGGACCGGAGCAACCAGGCGATGCGGGAGGTGATTTAAGTGGCTTTATGCAACGAGAAAGCAGTACGCCTGTAACAGTAACTGAAAATGTATTTCTAGTAAAAGGATACAGCATGGATAACATTGCACATTTTTTTAGTGCGAAAGAGAATATTGTACATTACGACAACAGTGATCAATATGTTGGTGAGCTATGGGATGGCTTAAGAAATGGTGTAGGAAAATACACCTATGGAGAAGAAAAAAATGTGTATTTCGGAGAGTGGATAATTGGCACAAGGCATGGTTTGGGGGTTTTTATATGGAACGATGGAGAGAAATATGAAGGAAATTGGGTTTACGGTAAGATGCATGGAAGAGGCAAATATTGCTATGCCAATGGCGACTTTTTTGATGGGGAATGGATTAATGATATGAAACAAGGGTTTGGCGATTATAATTACAAAAGCAGCGGAAGCAGATACAGTGGCTACTGGATGAATGATAAACGCAATGGGAAAGGTAGCTTTTGGTGGGCGAATGGAGATCATTATGATGGATTATGGACAGAAAGTAAGATGAGCGGCTATGGAGTGTACACCTTCGCTGGTGGCGAAACTTATGAAGGCAATTGGATGAACGATGAAAGAAATGGCTTTGGAATTTACAGTTATGACAATGGAGACCGTTTTGAAGGTGTTTGGATGAATAATAATCGTACTGGTAAAGGAATATATTATTATGAAAACGGAGATGTTTATGAAGGAGATTTTCTGGACAATCAGTTTCATGGCTATGGTAAATTTATCTTTACAAATGGCGCAATTGACGATGGACTTTGGGATAACGGCAAATTGATTAAGTCTAATTAAGTAAATATTTGTAAAAACATCCACCACCTTTTCATCAGGTAAAAAGAAAATATGTTGAATTTGCTTATACAGATAGGTTTCATGAATGTTACAATTTGGGATCTTTTGGATGTCCTGATTGTAGGCTACCTCCTGTATCAGATATACAAGCTGCTAAGAGGGAGTTTAGGATTCAACATTTTTCTTGGATTGGTGTTAATTTATATACTTTGGTGGGTTGTTAGTGCACTTGGAATGCCTTTGTTGTCAACTATCTTAGGCCAATTTATTAGTGTAGGTATGATTGCTCTTTTGAT
>JBILRK010000226.1:0-4659 GCA_044372705.1 Saprospira sp.
TGATTCAGTAAAATAGTTAAATGCCCGCCATTCGACACTGTCATATTTGGAATCGGCTGAATTGAGGGTACGCATAAATTGTGCAATTGCTTTTGCAGCAAGTTCTTTGCTAATGTCGGCTTTCGAATTGATACCAAAAGCTTTGCGGAACAATGCCGGGTAGTGCTCATGATTTCTTAGTCGGCGTTCCACTTCTTCCCAATTGTTTTTCATCTCTAGAGGATTCTCAACAGGAGCCAATACCTGATCTTCGAGGTGTCGGAACGTACCGTCCCACATAAAATTATGCGCATTGTTTGGCCTCCAGGAATAACCAATATTGATAAGCGACATAGAATTTCTGATACCGATCGTTCCATCTACACCGATTGATTTTGGAACGCCATCGGTAAATGCCTTATCCTGTCTGTGACAGCTAGCGCAGGAAATGCTACTGTCAATTGATAGCATTTTTTCATAAAAGAGGTATCGTCCCAATCGTACTCCTTGCACAGTTACAGGATTGGTAGCAGGAATCTGCATAGCAGGAAGTCCGTTAATCTGCGGAAATTGATAAGCCTGCGGATTATACTCAATAGTATCCAATCCATCTGCTACATTTGGTGAAAGTGGCCCCAAAATATCATCCTTCGGATCGCAGGCTATGATGACTCCTATAACTGCGAAAAGAAAAAAGGCGAAACGGGTTGGACGATTCATATATATTTTTTTATTTTTATTGAATGCTGATGGCATTGGCAATATTGATAACTGTTTGTCGGGCAAGGTCATAAGCAGGGGTACCCACAGCGCCAGAGTGACTTACATTGGCATTAGGAATATAGATTTCTGCCCCACTTTTGTAGAAAATATCTTTGGCATTAACTTTAAAAACCAATTCTGAATTGTTGTTGGAGCTTATTTCGAAAGTTTTGGTAAAACTTCGCGTCTGATACATTCCGTCAACGCCCGAGTGATAGAGATAGGAAACATCCCCTCCGGCAGCATTGGGCAAGGTATCGATTCTTCCTTCTAATCGCGAAAAAATATAGCTGTTCCAGGCTGACCAATAATTTCCTGGGTCGCCCAAATATGGATCTGTTGGAAAATCGCCCGGTTCTTTTGCATTTTTGCCAGGCTCTACACCAATACCAAAACGTATGGCTTTATAATTGCCTATTTCTACTTCACTCAGGTCAAATTTTATCCCTGCAGCTGCTTTATTCAAATCGGTGTTTCCGTTAAAATCTACATATTCTACATCTTTGAGCCTAATAACCTCATCGTTGTCTTTAATCAATTCTATATCTGACAGGAAAAAATTGAAAACGTGAAACTGAAGCTTATCGCCATCGGGAGTCAAATAATCATTGAATACCAGCAAGGGATCGTTTTCATAAACTGCTTTGAAGGTGATGCTGAGGCTACCCTTTGGACCATGATCATGTTCTTTGCAGCTGTTTGCACTGAATAAAATAAGCGCGAGGCAAAAAAGGAATATATTTTTCATAGTGTTTTGTAAGTGGTTATATCAGCACAACAAATTTCCTCTGCCCAAAATTCCATTATAATTTAGTGCGCTGAATGTAAATTTAAGCTCTTTTTTGTTTTTTTTAATGATATTTGTCTAATAAAACGGATTAGAGCAAGAGCTTGTTTAATTTAGAATTGATTTAATTTAGTTATGTCAAAAATTAAAAACATTTACGCCGGTATTTGCAAGGCAAAATTGAATCAGAAGAAACAATTTGCGATTCTTATCGACCCCGATAAAATCGATGCTTCCAATATAGGACCTCTGCTTGATCTTGCTCAAAATGCAAATACAGACTTATTGCTGATAGGGGGCAGTTTGGTAGTAAATGATGTGTTGGACGAGCTGATTTTAAAAATAAAATCAACCTGCGATATACCCGTGGTTTTATTTCCGGGTTCATCGCGGCAATTGAGCTACAAAGCTGATGCGCTGTTATTTTTATCGCTCATTTCGGGCAGAAATGCCGATTTGCTAATCGGAAAACATGTTGAGTCGGCACCTTTTTTAAAGCAAAGTCCGCTCGAAATTATTTCTACCGGTTATATGCTCATCGACGGTGGCGTACCCACCTCGGTTTCCTATATGAGCAATAGCAACCCCATTCCTGCAGGCAAAGATGATATTGCAGTCTGTACCGCCATGGCTGCCGAACTGCTGGGCATGAAAATGATTTATATGGATGCCGGTTCGGGTGCGCTCAATCCCATATCTGCCTCAATGATTTCGGCAGTAAGTGCTGCCATCGATATTCCGCTGATAGTCGGAGGTGGCATCAAAACAGCTGAAGCTGCACGTACAGCCGTTGCTTCGGGAGCCGATATTGTGGTTGTTGGCAATGCCATCGAGAAAGACCCTTCTCTGATACGAGAATTAGCGGCAGCCGTGCATATGTAATTTCTCCTATGGAGTGGGAGGAATATTTTCGGCATTCAGCGGCAAGCCCTCCATAGATACTGGCTGCCAGGCTGCACCCGGCGCAAACCACCATAGAGAACTGTCCTGGAGTGCCACCACATAGCGGGTGCCTTCGGCCTTCATATAGGCATCGAAATTTTTAATGACATATCCCTTTGGTAAACCCTCGACGGATGATTGTTGCCATGGATAACCGGGGGCAAACCACCAGATGGAACCATCGTGAAGGACTGCTACATAGCGTGTGCCATCCTTATTCGATCGGCTGTAAGCCACTAGATGATTAATATTATATCCTGCTGGTAATCCATCGGTAGTAGATGGCTGCCATGGATATCCAGGTGCAAACCACCAAATACTGTTGTCCTGCAATACGGCTACATAGCGGGAGTCATTGTCTTCGAGGCGGGCGTAGGAGGAGAGTATTTTTATTTTATTCATTTTTTAGACTTGAGACTTTTAGACAATAGACTTGAGACTTTTTCCGGCATTTGGAAGTGCTTATTAGAATGTTGAAAAAATTTTGTGATGATGACTTGAGTTATCTGCCGAAAAAGTCTGGAGTACAAATTTACCTTGTTTTTGCTTTTTGAAGGCTAAAATTGAGTAAATAATTTTAAGACTTGAGCTGAAAAAATTTTTTGATTGATGCTTTTTTGACTGTCATCGAGTATAGGACTTTTATTTGCATTTGTTAAAAAATTAGTGTAGATTAGTAGAAAGTTGAGAATTTGACGAGCTAGGTGTTTTTTGACTCATCCCAACCCCTCTCTTTGCGATGTGCTGTGCAGCATCTGAAAAGAGGGGCTTTCTGATACGCCTGCGGAGTATTTCGGCATAGCCGAACTATACCCAGCGGGTTAGGCTTCCCATCTTTTTTTGAAGAAAGGGGATACCCGAAGGGAGGGGTGAGTCAGACAAATGCTGATTTAAAAAAGCCAACACCAAAAAATAAGAAATGAGAGAGAATCTAAGCATTACCGATCTTGCAAGACAGTTGCGAAAAAATATGACAAAAGCAGAGAGTCTGCTTTGGCAAGAACTGAGAAACCGAAAACTTGGAGGATATAAGTTCAACAGGCAGTTTCCTGTGATTTACAGGGAGATTTATGGAAAAAAAGATTTTTTTATTCTTGATTTTTACTGCAATGAAAAGAAAATCGCAGTGGAATTGGACGGTCCGATACATGACCAACAAAAAGACTATGACCAATCAAGAGATCAGATTCTGCTGGAAATGGGCATTAAGGTAGTCCGCTATAAAAATGAAGAAGTAAATCAAATGGAACTTTTCTTGCAGAAGATTTTGAATGAACTAAATTACAGCATCTGAGCAAAATATAGTGTATTATTTCGGGACATAACAGCAGTTGTGCCTTGAGCTGCATAAGTTTTGCCTTTAGTATCTCAGTTTCTGGAACCTGTTTCATTCTTTTCGAGCCGGGCATGCATAAGTGCTACTTCTTCTTTTTTCTCTTCTTCTTTTGAACTATATCTCCGAATCGAGTCCAAATTCAGAATCGCTTTGATTATCATCTTTTTTAGACATCATCGTCATATGTGTTTATCAGGTTTAAGATTTCAGGAAGTTCCAAACTTAATGCTTATCTTGAGCTAATAATTTGAAATTAAGCTATCCCCTCGGTTTCAGTCCTAGTTCCCCTGCCGTTTGCAACATAAAATCATAGGCCTCATCGCGGTTATTTCCAATGATGCCATCCAAAATGGCATCCTTTATAGCATTTTTAATCATGCCAACTTCTTTGGAAGGTTTGATACCAAAAATTTCCATAATTTCTTCGCCCGAAACTGGAGGCTGCCAAAGCCTGAGCTGGTCTTTCTGCTCCACTTCATCCAACAGCGTTCTCAGATACTTGAGATTTTCCATGTACATGGCTTTTTTCTTCGGATTGGAGGTGGTGGTGTCGGCCTCGCACATGGTGAGTAGCTCGTCGAGTTCTTCTCCAGCATCAAAAAGCAGTCTTCTGATGGCAGAATCGGTAATTTCTTTTCGGTCTTTAGTCAGTAAAATGGGGCGCTGATGCAGTTCCACAATCTTTTGTACAAATTTCATCTTATGGTCGAGCGGCAATTTCATGCGCTGAAAAATCTTGGCAGTCATTTTTGCGCCTACGACCTCGTGACTATGGAAAGTCCAGCCCTGTCCAGGGTAAAATCTCTTGGTGGGAGGCTTGCCAATGTCGTGCAAGAGGGAAGCCCATCGCAAC
>JBILRK010000560.1:0-6167 GCA_044372705.1 Saprospira sp.
GACCTGTTGACCAAAGGAATGTATATGCTGCTGTTCCTCCACCTACGTTTGCTGTTACGCTTCCGTTGGTTGAACCAAAACAGCTGATCTGTGATCCATTGTTATTGCTCGTTACTGCTGCAGTTACTGTTACGGCACTGGCAGGTTGAGTTATTGTTACACAGGCTACATTGCGGCAGTTGTTTGCATCACTTACGGTGACACAGTGTTGTCCTGCGGCTAGGCCTGTTCTTGTTGCTGTCGTTGTTCCATTTGCCCAAAGGAAAGTATATGGTGCTGTTCCACCTGAGCCTGCTACTGTTGCTGATCCTGTTGACTGGCCAAAGCAGTTTACATTTACTACTGTACCAGAGTTAATGGTTGCAGTTACTGCGGCTGGTTGTGTCAATGTCACAGTTGCTGTAGCAGTACAGCCATTGAAATCCGTTGTTGTGACACGGTATGTGCCGGCAGCCAATCCGTTAAGTATTTGTGTTGTTCCTGTTGTTGACCATGCAAAACCGTATGGAGTTGTACCGCCTGCAGGAGTAGCTGTTACAGATCCGTCTGATGAACCAAAACAGCTGATTTGTGATCCATTGTAATTTGATGTAACAGTTGCTGTCACAGTATGAGCTGCAGCTGGTTGGGTAATTATAACAGTTCTTGTAATAGAACATCCCAGCGCATCGGTAACAGTTACAGTTGCTGTTCCAGCCGTTAGTAATGTTGCTGTAGCATTTAGTTCACCATTACTCCATGCAAAAGTATAGGGAGCTGTTGCACCAGATGGAGCAACTGTTGCAGAGCCATTATTAAAACCAAAGCAGGAAACATTATTATTAACCGAGGTAGTAGCTGTTAATTGTGTTGGCTGAGTTATCAGAATACTAGTCGTGTCAAAACAACCGGCATTATTATCCGTAACTGTAACGTTGTAAAGACCCGCTGGTAAATTAGTAAAACTAACTGGTGGAGCAAGTGCTCCTGCAGCTTGTGTACCACTGGCGCTTACAGGTCCATTGATCTGGACATTATAGGCTCCAATACCATTAGTTGCACCTGCACTTATTGAAGCTGTACTTGTTCCGAAACAATTTATCGTAGCATTTTGAACTGCAAATGGGGTAATAGGATATAAAATAGGTAGAGGGAAAGAATTACTTATTGAACAGCCATTAGCATCGGATGCAGTAACTGAATAGGTAAATCCACCAGGCAGACCAGTTACCAGACCAGTTGTCTGCGCAGAAGCTGCGTTACTCCATACATAAGTAAATAAACCTGTTCCACCTACTCCTTCAACCTCAATCAGACCATTGTTTGTATATTCACAAACTGCAGTGTCCATATTGACAAAATTGAGTGTGACAGGTACAGGTTCAAAAACATCTATGCATACAGTTGCCAAACATGGGGTAGCATCTGTTGCAGTAACACAGTAAGTTCCGGGAGCAAGGTTAGTTCTTATGCTTCCTGTCAAACCATCATTCCAGAGGAAACTATACGGTGAGATACCACCTGTTGCTGCTACTCTGATGAATCCATCCGTATCTCCAAAACATGATACATTACGCACTGAATCGGAAGCTACACTTACTATAGTAGGAGATGGATTAACAAATATACAGGCAGTAGTATCACAGCCTCTAATGTTATCTGTTATGGTGACGCAATAAACGCCTGCTACTAGATTGATAATTGTATGTGAGGCACCTACAGCATTAGTTCCATTGTCCCAATTGAATGTATAGTTACCAGATCCACCTGTTGGGGCTGCAGTTGCTGAACCATCATTGGTACAGACAACATCGACTGAACTAAGGTTCGGAAGAATTGGTGGGAATATATTTACATCAAAAGATACAGAAACAGGGCAAGTTAATCTTTGAGCTCCTGTACATGTTGCTCTTGAATAGACAGTAGCGACATAAGTGGTCGTATCATTAGGGCTAACTTGAGCAGAAGAAGCATTCAGAACTGTTAAATTAGTCAATGGTGTCCAAAATACAGAATCTCCAGGTGTTAAACCGTTCACTGTTAGTATTACAGATTGACCATCACATATACTTTGTGATGGTGTATTTGCTGAAACTATAGGTTTAGGGTCAACTACGAGATAGGCAGTGTCTGTGGGAGAATCTCCACAACAATCGGTGATAAGCATCAATGTTATCATGTAACACCCTACAGCATTAAATTGTTGATTACCGATACACTGTACATCTCCAGGCTGAGGAATTGCACCATTGAAATTCCAAATTACGGAATCAGCAAATCTGTCTGAACAGAAATTTGCAAAATCTCCTACACAAACTTGGAATGTATCCGTACCAATTTGGTTTGCAGTACTGGTTATCGTAGGCTTGAATGCTTTATTGAAAGCAATATTATGGAAGTCAGTATAAATTTGAGCGCCCTGAGAAATTGTATAACGACCCAAACTGTCATATTGCGTAGTATCGGGATTATTTATACCAGTGGCGGGATTGCAGAAAGTATTGAAAAGACTGTAGTCCCAGTTAGCAACACCAACTCCGGCACCAGGATTGCCAATTGGCAAAGTAGTCGCCGTAAAGAAAACAGGTGCATTGGTACAGTTTACATTCTCAACAATTATGACTGGTTGTGTTGCTAAATTGAAAGATGCATCTGAATTAATCAATACAGATCCTGGATCACAAGCAGCAAAAGCTATAGCCTGAGAAAGACCTGTTGAGCCAGTTCCTCCTTGTCCACCAGTACCACCAGTTCCACCAGTTCCACCTCTTCCACCACGGCTGACATTATTACCAGAGAATCCACCCAATGCACCATTACCTCCAAGTCCACCTGTACCGCCTGTTCCACCTGTACCACCAATACCGGCAGCAGAAGCAGCAATATTACAGTCTTCAATATTACCATTCGCACCATTATCATATAAATATACACCAAATGAGCCGCCACCGCCAGTTCCACCTGAACCGCCGCGACCGCCCTGACCGCCACCGCCGCCACCGCCGCCGCCGCCGCCATTATTTGGCACAACTGCAGATGCTCCACCGCCACCACAACCACCGGTTCCGCCAATGCCATCCTGACCGCTAAACGCCTGTGCGCCTGGGGTAAAGAACGCACAAGTAACTCCTGCAGATCCCACTGGAGCATTTGAACCATTGGTTCCTGATATACCGTTTATACCATTAGCTCCATTATTATTTCCAGCTGCTCCTCTAGCGCCACCGCCGCCATCACCACCACCACAAGGAGATGAAGTAACTGAGCCAGCAGGTACACCACCAACACCGGGAGGAATACCACCCGAACCTGCTCCACCTCCGGCAAAGGATAAAATCCCCCCAATATGCGTATTTCCTGAACCGCCGCCGCCGCCGCCGCCGCCATCAAAGCTTGCAACGGTAGCGGAGTCTCCACCTTCTCCTACATTTCCCGCTCCACCAGATCCTCCAAAACCAAAACCTGAGATACCTCCTCCATCTGCTCCTGTTCCACCAGCTGCGATAAAGTTATCGCCAACGGTACCGCCAATTCCATCGGATCCATCACTTCCATCAATGCCAGTTATTCCGGCTGATCCTGCTATACCTGCTCCTGCGGCACCCGCACGAACATGACAACGAACTATATTATAATTTGAACAAGCTGCTAATCGAATGCCATATGTAGACATACCAAGTGAATCGGCATCATCCACAATTACAGTTAAATCCTGAAGACGGAAGCCCTGAGCATTATTTGCATTAAAACCTATAATATGGTAAGCTCCAGGGAAACCGAGGGGATTAGCATTAGAACGGATAATAGTTGTTGCGCCTTGTTGTGAAGATTTTCTCCACAGATTTAAAGGGTCGAAACCTCCCTCAATAGTCAAGAAACTTGTAACATCTAAGGTACTGTCTGTATTATAAGTACCTATTGCCATTTTAATAACAGTGTTGTTACAGGCAGATCTTCTCAATGCCGTATGAATGGTTGTAGGGTCAAATTGTGTCCCTGCACCGTTAGGATCTCCAGAAGGAGATACATATATATTAATACATTCAACGGGACCCTGAGGAGGTCCTATTATGAGGCATCCTTCTTCTGTTGTTGAACAGCCTGTTGCAGGATCAGTTACAATTACCTCATAACATAGTGTTGTATCCTGCAGTGCAGGAATATTAACATTTATCGTGGATTGAGATCCTGATACTACCCCAGACCCTAAAGCTACCCCTGAAGGATCAAACCATTGATAGTTCAGACCAGTCCTATCGGTTGTTGCAATAAGCGTTGTCAAAGAGCCCGAGCAAACATTTGTACCATTAGGTATCACCGCGACAGATGGGTCATTTCTGACATCAACTTCAACCGCATCCTGCACTATACATCCATCTGAATATCGAATTGTACAGGTATAGATAGTCGTTACTGCAGGTGTTGCAACAACAGTTGTCCCTGATGTGGTATTCAGTCCGGTTGCGGGAGACCAGGTTACACTAGTTATTGTAGTTGGTAAAGTAGGTGGAGATGCTACAGCTGTTAATGTTGCAGATTCTCCTGCGCATATTGTTGTGTCATTAAAAACCGTAACCGTTGGATTAGGATTGGGTATGATGTTGACTGTAAAGGTAAATGTATTCTGACCAAATAAAGGACAAGCATTGTCCCTCACTGTCACAGTAAATACATGGGAGCCTATGTCTGAAAATCTTGGATTCCAGCAGAAAGTACCAATTACCGTATCGGCTGAGGTATTCAGTGTATTAAATGTTGCTCCTGAAACAGCACCATTCCATGACATAAAAACAGAGTCCGCAGGGTCAATGTCTGTTCCTCTGATATCAAAACAGACCTCTTGTCCAAAGCATGAAGTAATTGTGTAATTCACAATTGATTGGCCTGTTGAATCCACACCTATTGCAAAAGGTAAATTATTAGTACAATTAATAACAGTAAACTGTATATCCCTTACTGTTTCACCTATAAAAACTCCATTACGAAACTCTCTAACCAAAACGCAAAGAACACCTACCTGTGTCACAGAAGGTGTAAAAGCGATTGCGCCGGTTCTTGGATCTATTGTAATACCCGAAACTGTTGTTAATGGAGTCGTAGCCCCAAAACCAGTATTGTACTCTACTGTATTATTCAGACCTTCCTCACAAGCTACTAATGAATATACTAATGAATCTCCATCGGGGTCAAAACCACCATGATTATAAAAAGTCTGTTGCCCTCGGCATAAAAAAGCGGTTGGCAGATTCAAAAATTGAGGGGAATTATCACAAGGCGAAACTGTGTTATTAATTGTTCCTTCGACATAAAGATTTTCACCCCCTGGATTCTGTAATGTAGTTATAGCATTGTTCCTACAACAAAGCGAGTGAGATATTCTTATATTATTACAACCCGCAGGAAAAGTTACAGTCGCCTGATATATCCATTCCTCAACACCAAACTGCCCTGAACCCCCATTACAGCGACGAGGTGCAGATGGGCAAAGTGGCGTAATATCTCTAGGAGTGCCAACCCTGTTTAGGGTCAAAGTAGAATTATTGCCACATCGGCTTATATTTAGACTGGCAGTGTTACTCATATTTACACCATTACAGTCTCTATATAGCTTTAGTGTTATTCTATATTGATTTGGTCCAATACAATCCCATGAAAGGTCAGCTCCCATTGCATGGGTTGCTTTTACCTGCTGAATTCCGAGAGACCACAGCAAAGTGGTCAGTACGGTGGAAAATAATATTTTTAGAAGTAGTTTTTGACGACCCATAATTAAAAGGTGGCTATTATGTTAGAAGTAGTTTTTTGGCAGAGGGAACTTGAGGGTTATTTATTTGACTCAAAATTATCAAATTAGATAATTTTACATCATTTAAAAAATATGGACTTTAAATAGAACGATTTTTTATTTCATATGTGTATGTCTTTAAAATCTTTTCTTAAAGTTTTATCAAGACAATAGAACTAACAAATAAAAAAAATTATACAAGTTATTATTATTTAAGGCTTTACAATATTTTATGTGCTAAATTTTAATAACTAACCCCAAACATAAAAAAAGCACTTGGTAAAACCAAGTGCTCTCCTATTTTTAATTTTTAAGCTTCTAGAAAGTTGGGCAACCCAAGGGGCGATTGCGCACGCCGCAGAGGGTATAAACATATGACATCTCAAAGGCTCCATTTCCTCTC
>JBILRK010000120.1:0-6166 GCA_044372705.1 Saprospira sp.
TAGTTCATTTAATAGCGTTTTATTATCCAAATAACTTTATATCAATACTTTTGATGACATTTTTTTTATTTTTTATTGAATTATAATTCGCCAAAAGTGATTTTTTTTTCTACTTTTGGCGAATTATAAATTGAATAGTATGCAGAAAATCATTGGAAGAACAGCCGAAATAAAGCAATTAAAAAACGCTTTGGATAACAATCAGTCGGAATTGCTTGTTGTTTTTGGCAGAAGGCGTGTCGGAAAAACTTATCTTATCCGTCAGTATTACAAAGAAGAATTAATCTTTGAAACATCGGGCCTGTACGGTGGAAATATGGCCGATCAGCTCCATCAGTTCAATATAGAACTGAGTAAAAGAAAACGCAGAGAAAATCCGGTTCCTAAAACATGGATGGATGCCTTTGCCGAATTAGGTAATTATATCAACTCCTTGAGAACGAAGAAAAAGAAAGTTATTTTTATTGATGAATTCCCATGGATGGCTACTGCAAAATCAAAGTTTATTATGGCTTTCGAGAATTTCTGGAACAACTACTGCACTAGAAGAACAGATTTAGTAGTGGTATTGTGCGGTTCGGCTGCTTCATTTATGATTCAAAAAATAATCCGTAACAAAGGTGGGCTACACAACCGCATTAGTAGAAAAATCAGACTTTTGCCATTTAGCCCTAAAGAGACGGCCGATTTTCTAAAAAATAAGGGGATAGATTATACAGCATATGACATATTACAACTGTATATGACCTTGGGTGGCATACCACATTATCTCGACAAACTGGAAAAGGGTCTTAGTATGGCACAAAATATTGATATGCTATGCTTTAAAAAAGACGCGCTGTTAAAACAGGAGTTCAACGAGCTCTTCACTTCGCTTTTCGATAATTCGGAAAGGCACTTAAAAATTGTCAGGACCCTGGCACAGTCGAACAAGGGAATGAGCCGTTCGGAACTTATGAAAAAAAGTATGTTGCCCTCTGGCGGAGACCTCAGCCTGAAACTGTCCGAATTGTCGGAATCGGGTTTTATAACTGAATATCAATTTTTTGGCAACAGAAAGCATCTTACCTTGTATCGTCTCACGGATGAATACTCAAAATTTTATCTGAAATTCATGGATAAAAATCTGAATAATGACGATGGCAACTGGGTATCGTTGAGCCAGTCTCATCAGTTTCAAAGCTGGGCAGGATTTGCTTTTGAGTCCTTGTGCCTGAAACTGATTCAACAAATTAAAAAAGCACTTAAAATCGAAGCTGTTTACACAGTTAGCAGCTGCTGGTATAATGATAAAGCACAAATCGACTTACTCATCGACAGGGCCGACAATATCATCAATGTCTGTGAAATCAAATTCAGCAAGGGCACTTATACCATTGACAAAAAGCAGTACATGAATCTAAAAAATAAGATTGTACAACTGCAGACGGATATAGGCAGTAGAAAAAACATCTTTTTAACTATGATTTCAACCCATGGTATTGCACAAAATAAATACAGCAACGAGATAGTACAAAATTCATTGACAATGAATGATTTATTTAAATAAAATACAATTGAATTTCGCCAAAACTCTATTTTTTTAGCAGTTTTGGCGAAGTTTGTTTTTATAAGTTTGAATAATAGACAGCTATTTCCTTCTCAAAACGGCAAAAACAAAGCTTTGCTCATTACCTGTGGGTGTTATGTGTATTTCTTTAAAAACTCTTTCCGTTTCAAAATTTTCTGCAAAAACAGCGGGGAGGCTTTCCTCATTATACTGCTGAATAGGCAATCCACTGCATTTATATGGTCCATCTTCAGAAAATGTAGCTACAATCAGATAGCCTCCTTTTTTAATATGGGCTGAGCTTATTGCAACATAATGCGCAACGGACTCCGGGTTTGTCAGAAAATGAAAGACCGCTCGGTCATGCCAAATATCATATACCCTATCTGGTACAAAAGTACTGATATCGGCTTCAATCCATTTTACCTTTTCAGAATGTTCTGATCCGAGACGATGTTGAGCTCGTTCCAGCGCTTTTCCTGAAATATCCAAAACAGAAAGATCCATAAAACCATGCTGCAGCAAATTATCGACCAAAAGGCTGTCACCACCACCAATATCAATAATTTTGGCATCGGAGGAAAGATTCAGCATTTCAATCAATGCCAGCGAGGTCGTCGGAGTAGGCTGATACCAGCTGACTTCCTGCAGCTGTTTGGTGTCGTAGATGTTTTCCCAATGTGTTTTCATGATAGAGGAAAGATTATGTCTCGTAAGAATGACGAGATGTAGATGGAAAGAGGAAAGGGTGAAAGAGTAGCTAGGTACCAGTGCAGAGGAACGAGTAGCTAGTTTTTTAGGAAATAGGCTTTAGTAAACAGGAATTAGCGCAACTTCTTTCTTTAAGTGGAATAGATGATAGAGAAAAAAGAAAGGATGATTCTCCCTTCTGCCTTCTGACTTCTTCTCGTCCGAAAGACGAGACAGGATTCTGATTGCTGACTTCTACCTTCTGATTTAATAAAAAAACCGCCATTCTCAATGAACAGCGGTCAAAATTATATGATCTAAAGCTTTGTTTTGGTGACAGCGGTCACTCAGCACTATTCTTCATCAGAATTATTTTCTTTAATACCCTTTTCAAGTCTCTCCACCATTTCTTTGGCAAGTTTCAAATAATCTTCAGCTCCGTTTGAGTGCGGTGCGTAGGCAAAAATATCTTTGTGCTGTGCAGGAGCCTCGGCCAATGATACATTTTCGCGAATCATAGATTTGAACACCTTATCACCAAAATATTTGATAATTGTGCTGAGGATATCGCGGTTCAAAACCTTACGATTGTCATACATAGTGGCAATTACACCACCAATCTGAAGGCTTTTATTCAGGCGGAAACGCACCTTATCGGTAATCTGTTTGATTTTTGCCAAACCCTGCAGTGCCAAAAACTCAGTCTGCATAGGTACTACAACGTAATTACTGGTCGTAAGTGCATTGAGCGTAAGCAAACCAAGAGAAGGTGGACAGTCGATGATGATATAATCATATTCTTCCTTGAGCGGTTCAAAGAGTTCACGAAGGATATACTCACGGCCGGCCTCATTAATCAATTCCATTTCTGCTCCTGATAAATCCAAAGAGGAAGAAACCACATGCATTCCATCTTTTACAACATAAGGCTGAATTTCGGCCTCGCCGCGCATATTTTCATAAATTGTAACCTTTTGGCGTGGAATACCCAAGGAAACTGTCAAATTAGCTTGCGGGTCTAAATCGACCAATAAAACTTTTTTGCCCAGTTTTACCAAAGCGGCACTAATGTTAATAGCTGAAGTAGTTTTGCCTACTCCGCCCTTATGATTCAGTAAAGAAATTATAATGCTCATATGAGGTTAGATGAAAGATGAAAGAATGTCTAGTCAGTATGACGATATGAAAGGATGTCGTCAGTATGACTGAGATGTAAGATCAATGGATTTACAAAGAAATTCAAAATTAGGAAATTTTAATAAATATTTACAATAAAAAAAGCAGATACAATTTTTTTTGGCTAATTTTAGTGTAACCAAATACCTAACAGAATGCGCTTAACGCTCGTAATCATTGCCTTACAATGCTATGGCAGTCTATTCGGACAATCTTTTATTCTAAATCAGTTTTTCCAGCCAAGTCTGACTACAAATGCCGAATATACATTTGACAGAGGTAAAAATAATGACAATTGGTCAATTGGAAGATTAAACAGCAACCTTATCATACCAGTAAAAAGTAAGCTTGGAGTGGAAATGGATTGGAGCAAAATATTTAGTATTCGATCCTTGAAAGATGTCAAAAATGTTGCACAAATAAATGCTTACCAGATTTTCTGGACATTAAGACCTCAGGTAAGCATGCTTCAGTATAGGCCATTAGCTCCTAAACAAAGCCCCTTTGCTGATAGTACTTCTTTGGCTTATGGAGTACAAACTGGCATAACAGGCCTTCACCTACTAAAAAAATTGCGCATTTTATTCTACACTGTCAATCTGGGCTTACAGGAAGATTTTAAAACACTAAAAGGAATAAAACCATACGGAACTGCTATATTGGGCGTAGTCAATTTTAACAGACTTACCTATTTCTGGTACTATGGTGTGGCTATCAACGTCTCAGAAGGCCAAAGATGGCCTATAATGGGCGCTCCCTTTATTGGCGTTGATTTGAAACTGGCAAAGAAATTTTGGTGGAATATCACCCTGCCGGTACAAACCCGATTTGAATGGAAACCTTCTAAGCGTTTAAAATTTGACGCAGTGGCAGGTTTTGCTTCTAATAGTTGGGGCTTCGGCAATCGGAATAATCTTGGAGAATTCGACAGACACTATGTTTCCGGTTGGCAATTTCGCAGTGGCCTTGCCATCAATATTAAAACCAAAAGAGGTACTAAATTTTACCTCGAAGGCGGCTATATGCCCTTCCGTGCCTTTCGTTTCGATCAAGGAAGAGATAACAGACCTTTCGAAAATCCGGAAAATCTGCAGCCTGCTCCCTACCTTGCTTTTTCTATCTATTATGGCTTTAAAAAGTCCTTGTTGGGCAGTACAGTTGAGAATTTTTTAAATTTTTAGATTCCCCGAAATCAAAATTGGCATTTTTTAATATTTATACTAATTTTGCAGGCGAAAATCGGAATGCTCAAAAGGTGTTTTGATAATTGTATTTAACAAACGCTACAACAAATGAAGAAACTTATTTTTTCAACCCTCTTAATGGGGTTGAGTCTCATGTTATTTGGGCAAACTCAATTGCCGAATGTCGGTTATGAAACCTGGACAAATATTGCTGGTTCAAATGCCGAACCCAGCAATTGGAATTCAAATAAAACAGGCGGTGGATTTGCAAATCTGGGTCCGCAAACCTGTTTTCCTGAAACCACTAATCCTTACAATGGAACTTATTGCGTAAGATTGGAAACTAGAAGCTACCTTGGCACTCCTGTAAATGGAACTGTCACTACCGGAAGAATTCAGGCGCCAAGTACCAATCCAAATCAGGGCTATGTCGAAACAGTTAGAACCGATGCCAACTTCAATGCTCCTTTCACAGGACGTCCCGACAGTTTGGTGGGTTATTACAGATACACCTCTGTTAGTGGTGATTACCTTAAGATAGAAGCAGTTTTGCACGACAATAGCTATAATGTGCGCAGTCCGGCCGATGCCAGTTCTACTGCTGCTAGAATTGGTTCAGCAACCTTTTTTGGGCCCACATCAACTGTGAGTACCTGGACACGTTTTTCGGTTCCTTTCAATTATGTGAGTAGTAACAATCCTAGTTATGCTCTTATAATTGGCACTTCTAGTGCAGTGCAGGGAGGAGCAATCGTTGGTAGTATTTTGTGGCTTGATGATATACAGGTTGTTTACAATCCTACCATCACCCTAGGTAGCATCACAGCAGCCGGCCCCTACTATGTTTCTAATACACAGGGCACTAATATCAGCATTGCTTACACCGTAACGGGAACTTATGCTGCCGGAAACATTTTTACCGCACAACTCTCCGATGCAAGTGGCAGCTTCGCCAGCCCAGTAAACATCGGCACGCTTAGTTCTACAGGAAATGGAACCATAAATGCTACTATTCCGGCAGGAACTGCAAGCGGAACAGGCTACCGAATCAGAATTGTTTCATCGAATCCAGCTATTAGCTCTGCAAACAATGGAACAGACATCACGATTAACCTTTGTGCCAATCCGGTCACTCCAAATAATAGTCAGACTATCGCTGCTAATACCAATGGAACACAGTTGACTGCCAACGAAACGGTTGTTTCGACAACGAGAGAATGGAAATTTGCTACTGTTTCGGGTGGACCTTACAGCAGCTTTGCAACAGCTCAAACAGCCATTAATTACACGCCAAATTTTGCAGCTGCAGGAAGCTATTTTGTTATTTGTCAGTCAAATTACCCTGGTGGTTTACAAGTTTTAAGTAACGAGCTTACAATTAATGTTGTTGGAAATGAAATCAGCCCTTCTAGCTCTCAAAGTATTTTAGTGGGCGTTAATGGCAATTTGCTTACGGTAACTGAAAGTCCTGCCGGCACAGCGCGTGTGTGGAAATTTGCCACAGTGAGTGGCGGTCCATACAACAATTTCACTCCAACACAGACCGGAACTACTTATACACCTAATT
>JBILRK010000119.1:0-6166 GCA_044372705.1 Saprospira sp.
GCATTAGATTTTGCATTCGATATCCACTCACAGGTTGGTTATCATTGTAAAGCAGTAAAGGTTGAACAGCGTATTGTTCCGTTGAGCTATGAATTGAAAAACGGGGACCAACTCTCAGTGATTACATCCAATTCTCAGAAACCAAGCGAAGATTGGCTTAAAATAGTAAAAACAGGAAAGGCGCGTGGTAAAATCAGACAGGCGCTGAAAGAAGAGAAAATACAATTGGGTTCATTGGGCAAAGAAATTCTTGATCGCAAACTCAAATCTTTAAAGATAGAGGGTGATGAAAACTTGGACTTTTTGGTAAAACATTTTGGAATGTCTTCGAGATTAGATCTGTTTTATGGCATTTTTAGAGAACAGGTCAACCTAAATGAGATAAAGAACATCCGTTTAGAAAACGGTAAACTTCTTGCTCAGGAAGTCCTAAAAGAAATTGAGCGTGAGGAAAAATCTGAAAAGAATCATAGCCCTAATAATCATTATGATTATATCAACAGAAGGCAGTTTAAAAAACCTAAACTAATGGTTGATGGCGAGGATGCAAACACTTACGTATATTCCCTGGCTACCTGCTGCAATCCAGTTCTTGGCGATGATGTTTTTGCCTATGTTACAACAAAACATGGTATTAAAATACACAGAACAACCTGCCCAAATGCAGAATATCTGCAGGCTACCTTTGGTTACAGAATCAAAAAAGCAGAATGGGTTGAAACTGCAGGTTCCTCATTTGTAGCAGAATTGCTAATTACGGGTATGGACGACATGGGGGTTATTCTCAGACTCTCAAATGTTATTGCAAATAAGTTGAAGGTTAATATGCGTTCATTTTCAATGACAGGTGGCGAGGGGCATTTTGAAGGCCGAATCAGTTTAGAGGTGAATAGTAAAGAGCAGTTGGATCATATCATCAACGAATTAAAACTACTCGAAGAAGTAAACACCGTTGCCAGAATCGTCTGATTTTGACATGAATCAATGATATGCCCCGACTAGATTTTCATCTATCGGGGCATTTTCTATTATATCTTTTTTGGTCTTGGTTTATCCTGCCATTTCGAGCTTTATCAATCTGAATTTCCCTTTAATCTTGGCAAAATAATATATCAGAGAAGATTCATCTTCATCGCCATCTTCGTCTTTTTCAATAAAATTGAAAGTAATTTGGTAAAATTCTGTAGCGTTGCTGAGGCCCTCAAAATCCTGTTTAATTTTTTCTGCATCATTTTGCTTGGCCTTGACAAACCTCTTCTTTCCATCTCCACTAAAGAAAAATTCAAAATCTTCATTAAACTCAGCCTTTGTCATGATTGTAAATTCACAGAGAGACATTATTTTGTTTTTATCTCCGCTTTTTACTGCAGTTTGTATCAACTTAAAAAAGCCCGGCCATGACTTATCATCGTTTTCAGACGTATTTGTCTTTTGAGCAAAAGTTTGAAAACTAAAAAGTAACAACAGCGTACTGTACAAAATTTGATTTCTCATTGATTTAATTTTGAGTTTCATGGAAATATTATTCTAATATATCTACATTAAAAATTATGCCATTAATTTAAAATGCCGCCTCAAAAGATGAGACGGCAAATAAAAAGAATTCTGACTAAACTTTTAAACTACTTTTTGACAAATTTTTTAATGATTTGTTTTCCATTTGACTCAATAAGGAGACAATACAAGCCAGGACTTAATGACGAAACATTGATTGTGTTTTGTGACTTATCCAATTGGATTTCTTTGGAATCTATACTGATAATTTTCATATCATCAATCGGATAAAGACTACTTACAGTGATAAGATCTGTAGCAGGATTAGGGAAAATGATAACCTCATTGTCGTTTTCAAAACTATTGACAGATGTGGGCGTAGGCAGAATAAGTACCGAACTTGGCAATGGACTAACTGGTAACTCAACTGCAGCGCTATCGATCATTCTTACATTTGAAATAGAAAGATTCAAGCGTAGATTTGTACTTTTCAAGACATCGTCTTTAATTGTAAACTGAATATGGGCAATGGCTCCTGAATTTGAACGGCCAGTATGGTCTGTTCTTACCAATGCAACTTCTGTCCTACTTTGTGGATAAAAATCTTTACTCATTGCAAGCATGTCCAGGTCCTTCGTGCCGAGCCAGGAATTATCATATTTCATCCGTACCGAATTGGTATCTACTATGCTGTTGTCATAATTCACCGTAAAAGCAATACCATATACATTTGTAGCATTTTGAAGAGCATTCCCCAAGAGCACATCCAAACGGACGGTATCACCAGGAGCAACGGTTGCTGTATCAAGGTAAAGCGGAACTGCCCCATTTGAGTTTGTTAAACTTCTGAGGTAAAATGAACCCCAATTGAGTGCAATAGCTAATGTATCATTGTCATCAATAAAACCATCACCATTGGTATCGGCATGTTTTGGATTGGGTTGTCCTGATACATTTGTCCAATCTGTCATTGGCTCACAGTCCCAGTCTGTACCGGCATTGGGACGCGGATTATCTGCCGAACCGTAATTCAAGCCAATTGGCAGAAGGTCAAAATTATTTACCAGCTGATTGGTATCGCTGTCGCCAGCCCAAACGCAACTGCTTATACCTACAATAATATTCGTTTCATAAGCTTCTGTAGCATTGCAATGACGGACAGTAATCGTGTCGAATACCTGAGCTGCTGAAGTGGGTACATATTCATAACTGCCGCCGTTTTGGTAGCTCAATGTTCCGTTTTGCGGATTCTGAACCAAATATTGAGCACTTGAAGCCGTTGGAACAGTCACTGTTAGATTTAATGTAGAATCATCAGAAACCAGTAAATCCTGATTAAAATAGCTCATTATAAAAGAATCTATGACAGTAGTCTCGCTAGCTAAACAACCATTTGCATCGGTCACATTCAATTGATAGCTGCCGTTGGCGATAGAACTTAGATTTGCCGTTGTAGCTTGGAAGTTATTTGGCCCCGACCACAAGAAGCTATATGCGGGTGTGCCACCTGTAACGACTACCGAAACCGAAGCATCGTTCATTGCGCAAGACATCTGTTGACTATTGAGACTTACAGTTATTTGAGATGGCTCTGTAATTGTTGCACAATTAATAGCGCTACAATTATTCGCATCCACAACAGTTACACAGGAAACAGCAGCAGACAGGCCTGTCATTGTATTATTTGTGGTAGTTTGCCCATTGCTCCAAATAAAGAGATATGGGGCAGTACCGCCATTTGGCAGTATTGTCATTGAACCATTATTACCGCCATTACAGCTTACATTGGCATTATTTGTTGTTGCTCCAAGATTACTATTGCCTACCGTCACAGTTGCTGTTGCAGTGCAGAGGATTGCATCCGTTACAGTAACTGTGTATGTTCCGGCATTTAAACTATTTATATTGTTTGTTATTGCTCCTGTATTCCAGGCATAACTTAATGCTCCGGTTCCACCGCTTGTTGTAACAGAAGCTGTCCCCGTGTTTGGAATGCAGCTTTGAGGCGTTGAAGAACTTGTAATTGAAATGGCATTCAGCTGAGTGATGGTTGCGGATCTTGTTACAGAACATGCATTTGCATCTGTCGCTGTTACGGTGTATGTGCCCGCTGATAGCCCGGTATTAGAAGCAGATGTATTTCCATTCGACCAACTGAAACTGTATGGATTGGCACCACCACTTATGCTTATTGTTGCTGTGCCATTTGATTGACCATTGCAGCTTGCGTTTGTGCTTGTAATAGAAGCAGTTATAGCACTAGGTTCTGTAATAGTAACTGAGCGTATTTCTGTACATCCATTCGCGTCAGTAAAAGTACAAGAATATGTATTTGTAAAAAGACCAGTATTTGTTGCCGTTGTCCGTCCATTAGACCATAAGAATGAATATGGTGCAGTTCCTCCACTTGCCGTTGCAATTGCGGATCCATTCATTCCGCCATTACAACTGACATTTGTTTGGCTTATCGAAGCTGTAAGCAAGCTTGGCTGAGTTACAGTAGCACATGCCACACCTGAACAACCAACTGCATCTGTTGCAGTTACACAATAGGTGCCAGCACCAATTCCGTTGAGCGTTGCTGTAGTGTGACCTGTTGGCCAAATGTATGAATAAGGAGCTGTTCCTCCGCTCACAGTTGCCGCAAGGCTAGCGTCAGACGAGCCAGCACAACTTGTTGAAGCATTTTGGACATTTACTAATAATCCTCCAACGTTTAGTTTGTAGGTGTAAATATTCTGACCAATTTTTGGACAAGCATTGTCATTGACCTTAACCGTAAATGTTTTTAATCCGGCACTTGAGGGCGTAAAACAAAAAGTGGCTCTGACGGAATCGTTGCTAATTCGTTGCGTTGTAAATGTAGCTCCGGCTATGCTATTGTTCCAAGTTGCAAACACAGAATCAGCTGCATTGGCATCGTAGGCAATCATATCGAAGCATACAGGGTTGTTACTCACACAGAAATTATAATCATAATTTGCCTGTTGTGCAGTTCCTGCCAGGTTTAAGGCACTAAGTCTTGGAAGAGAATTTGTACAATTGAGCACCTGAACGAGTGCCACTCTAGTCTGTTCAGCAATTTTAACTCCATTTCTGTATTCATCAACCCTTACGCATAGAACTGCTGTTTGAACCGCAGTAGGCGTAAAAGAAAGCTGGCCAGTTCTGGTGTCGAAGCTCAAACCAGTGGCAGAAAGTGGATTTGTTCCACTAAAAGGAACATTATATGAGGCAGAGGTACCTGAGCCAGTCTGACAATTGACTAAAGCATAAACAAGTGAGTCTGCATCTGCATCATTTGCAGCAAAACTATACTGAAATGGCTGATTGTTACAGGCAGAAAGATTTGGATTATTTTGAAAACGGCTCGAGTTGTTACAGGCAGACAGGGTATTATCGATTATCATCTCAGTAAATATACTCTGCGAAGATGGATTGGAAAGGTTGACAATTGTACCCAACCAACAGCAATGGCTATATGAAACTTTAATATTGTTGCAACCTGCCGGGAAGGTAACTACAGCTTGATACACCCATTTATCAACTCCGTTGAAACTTCCTCCGCTACAGTTTGAAAGCGTTGTGGGACAAAGATTACTCACATCCTGAGGGAAGCCAGAAACCAAACTAAGACTTTGAGTCGAAGGGGTGCCACATCGGTTGATACTAACATTTTGAGTAACACCAGGGGTAAGACCTTGACAATCGCGGTAGATTACAAGGGATATTCTGTATTGATTTGCACCTACACAGTCATAATACATTTCGACACCCATTAGGTGCGATGCGCTCAAATTTTGCAGACAAAGGAAGTAAAATGCCATCAAAAAAATTGTCTGCCTAATGTTGATTATTCTGAATGGAAAAAAATTCTTTGGCATATCGTTCATTTTAATTTAGTTTCAAAAGTTATTAGTTACTTGATATTATTTCACAGTACAAATGTAGAAAGTAAAAACAATCAAAAAAATACCATTTTTTAAACAATCTAATTTTTTTTTAAATACATTTATGTTTACAAATCCTTTTATAAAGGTATTTTCCTATTTTATTTCTAATTTTATAATATTTCAGTTCAAATTTTCAAAATGCTAGATTCAAAAATAATTTCCATTCTTAGGAAACTTAACAGCAGGGAACGCAACAGATTCAGAGAATATGTTCATTCTTCGTTTTTTAATAAGCATAAAGGTCTAGTAAAACTCTGTGATTACATTTTTGATTATTCTCCCTTGTTCCAACACGAGCATTTAGCGCAAAAAGCTGCCTTTGAGGCCCTTTTTCCAGATGAAAAATATTCTGAACAACATATTTATACATTAGTATCTAATTTGTTGGAACTAATGAATGCTTTTTTGTCTCAATTAGAATTTGAAGAAAACCAAATCGAACAGAAAAGATACAGTTTATTTGCCTTAAGAAAAAGACAAGAATCAAAACAATGGCATTCTGTAAAAAAACAGTACGAAATAATTAGTTTAAAAAAATTAAAAAAAGACGCTGCTTCTATTCTTGAATCAAAAATGTTTCATGATGAACTCAATGCAGAATTTATTTCGAAGCAATTAAGAGAGGAAGACCAAAACCTTCAGCAGAGTAGCGATTTACTTGATTCTTATTATTTTGCAGAAAAACTTAGACTTGCCTGTGACATAAAAAGTAGAAATCT
>JBILRK010000121.1:0-6146 GCA_044372705.1 Saprospira sp.
TGCAGCGATCATATCTTTTACCCATTGGGCTATTTTTTGACCATCGGCTTCGGCCAGCTCAAGGCCTGCTTTTGCTCCTACGATGTCCCAATACTGGAAAGGACCAATGTCCCAGGCAAAGCCCGTACGAAGCGCATCGTCGATACTATATACATTGTCCGAAATTTCGGGAACACGGTTTGAAACATAGGCAAAAAGTCCAAGAAGTGAACGTTTTACCAATTGAGCACCTTTATCCTCGTTGAATTTTTCATTGAAGAAGGTACGAACTTTACCAGAAAGGCTATCGGCCTGTTTGTTGGCCTCAATGACAGAACTTCTTGATTTTTCTGCAGGGGCATACTCTAAAGTGCTCAGGTTCAAAGCCAATTTGATGGTTTTGCCTTTGGCATCTTTCTGATTGGTACGCTCAAAAAATCCTTTTTTCGATTTGTTGCCGTAAAACTTATTATCGAGCAGGAACTGTAAGTACTTTGGTGTGTAGAATGTGCCTGCCTGCTCATCATTGGGACAGTTGTCCTTGATGCCTTTGATTACTTTCTCGGCGGTATCTAACCCTACAAGGTCTGCAAGTGCAAAGGTACCCGTATTCGGACGACCTAGTGCAGGACCTGTCAACATATCGACATCTTCGATCGATAGGCCAAGTTCTTCTGTCAATTGGAAAATTTTGGCCATAGCATAAACACCCACACGGTTGGCAATAAATGCCGGAGTGTCTTTGCACAATACGGTTTGCTTGCCTAAATGGACTGAGCCAAATTCCATGAAGAAATCAATGACTGCCTGATCTGTTTTTGGAGTTGGAATCACTTCCAACAAACGAAGGTAACGTGGCGGATTGAAGAAGTGCGTTCCGCAGAAATGCTTCTGGAAATCTTCGCTGCGTCCTTCCAACATCATATGAATTGGAATGCCCGAGGTATTGCGAAAACTTGCTGTTTGATATCGAGACGTTCTACAACTACCTCGATGATCCAGTCGCAATCGGCAATTTTGCTAAAATCGTCGTCGAAATTACCGATGCTAACTCTAGATGCATATTCGGCATCATAAAAAGGTTCCAAGCCTTTGGCTTTCACCGCGGCTTCGAGTGCCGATGCGGCCATTCTGTTCCTTTTGGCAGGATTTTTTTTATCCTCCTCACTCAGGTCGAACGGAACGATGTCGAGTACCACAACCTCGAGGCCGATATTGGCGAATAAGGCTGCAATGCCCATTCCCATTACACCCGAGCCAAGTACTGCTACTTTATTGATTCGTCTGCTCATGCTTTGTTTTGAATAATTTTAATAATGAATGAATATGGTTGGTTAACTTAATGAATAGTTCAAGAGGTCTGCTTTAACTTTTTTAATACAAGGTCACATGCATTGCGTAAGAGTGCGGCATCGGCAAAAACCCGCATCAGCATCAGGGCACCTTCAATTTCCATGACACTTTGTCGGGCCAGTACAAGTGCCTCGTCATCTGCATTTCCGTCATCCAGGAAAATCTGTTTAAAGGCCTCAATCCAATCGGAGAAAAAAGCTTGAATCACCGATTTGAATTCTTCTTCCATGCTGATTGTTTCCAAGGTGATATTTCCGAAAAGACATCCTGTGAGTTCCTGAGTAAAAACCGGTTCCTGTTTTTTAAAAAAGATTTCCATTCTCTCGGCAGGGGATTTAGTCTGATCATAGGCTAGAGAAAATATCTTATTGCGGTAGTATTGATACAAGGTGTCCAATATAGCCGACATCAGTGCTTCTTTGCTGCTGAAATAATGATAAAAACTGCCTTTCTGCAAACCGCAGGCCTGTGCAAGATCATTCATGGAAGTACGGTTGTAACCCTGTTTTCGGAACAGGTCGATTCCAATTCTGATGATTTCTTCTTTTGTAATTTTCTGCAGCGCCATTTTGAAAAGACTAATTTTATACAAATTTACCAAACGTTTGTTTGAATACAAATTTTGATGGCTTTTTCTTAAAAAATAAATTAAATCTAGACCTTTACTTTGTACTTTCTGATAACTATCAGCCCTCTATTCAATCTTTTTTGAATGGTATTTCCTAATTTTGTTGAAATAAAAAGAGATATGAGAATACTATTGATTTTAAGTCTATTTATGACAATATTATCCTGTAAAAAGGATGAATTGAAGAAGACTGAAGAGCGCCTTGTTGGCGAATGGGCCTGGGAAAGTTCAAGTGGCGGACTGATGGGGCAAATTCTTACACCACAGACAGAGGGTTTTGACGAATCTTATCTTTTTCAGAAAAATGGAATTTTTACGCATTACCGTGATACCGCAACCCTGCACAGTAATTTTTATTGGGTGGAGAAAGGCAATTCCTTGTTCAGAACAGGAGAAGTGTTTTTATTGTATTTGGGCAATCAGGACCATACGAGCGTCACTAACACCTATTCCATTGAATTTGAAGGGGAAAACCGACTTATTTTGACAGAAGAATGCAACGACTGTTTCGAAATTACTTTCAACAGAAAAGATTAACAGATGATCAGTACGGAATCTTATCTCGATTTTTTTAGAAATTTTGCAGCATTGAGCGATGAATCTTTTTATGCTTTTTTGTCGAAATGCAAAAGAAGGACTGCTGCAAAAAATGAAATAATTCTAAGCGAAGGGGCTGTACAGCGCGATATGTTGCTTGTGCTGAAAGGGGTGCAGATGTCTTACTGTTATCACAATGACAGGCAGCATATTATCGCATTTTCCTATCCGCCTTCACCAAGTGGAGTGCCCGAGTCATTTTTCGAAAAAACTGCTTCGAAATTTTGTTTGCAAGCCATTAGCAGCAGTGAGTTTTTGTCGATCAGCTATGAAGATTTTGAGTTTTGTCTTTCTGAGTATCCCGATTTGGAAAAGGTTTACAGAAAAATGACAGAGGCGGTACTTGCAGGTATTATACAACGCTGTATTGAACTGCAGGCCTTCAGTATTGAGGAGCGTTTCAGCGCTTTTGCAAAAAGAAGTCCACATCTTCTTCAACTGATTCCACACAAATATTTGGCTTCTTACCTGAATATTTCTGCATCAAATTTTAGTAAGTTGTATAACACCAAAAAGATTTAATACATCAATTGGCATCTCGTACTGAGCCAGTTCCCGTTATGTTTGAAGTTACTACTGGGCTGCCCTTATACAAGATATCTCCGCTGCCGCTTAGGGTGGCATTCAGCTGTGAACTAACCCTACATTCAATATTGCCACTGTTACTGAGGGTGGCATTGGTGATAGAACTGTAAACATAAAAAGCCCTGTAATCGCCGGTTCCTGAATGTGTAATGTATTGAGTAGGAGAGAAGCCGGTCAGGTTATAATTACCCGATCCGCTCAATTTCATGGTCGATTCTCCTGATTCGTAGTCAAGATTCAAGTCTCCTTCGCCGCTATGTTCTGCGTTGAGTTGTCCGCAGGTGAAATTCATGGTCAGGTCGCCAGCACCGGCATTTTTAATTCTAGTTAGGCCATTTATCAAAAAATCTCCCAATCCTTTAATGTTTCCGTTGCCACTCATGACGATATTGAGGCTGTCTAATTGAAGTCCTTCAGATTGAACTAAGGTCAAATCTCCTTCAGAAGTTGTTCCAAAATAAGTCGCAATAGGTATTGAGATGTAAACAGTAAGGTCAAAATCGAGATAATTGCCAGGTTCGAGTTCCAGTTCCAAAATGCCATCATTATTAACGTTGGTTTTCAATCTGTTGATGATGTTTTGATTCCCTTTGGCAATAACAGTTTTAGATTGACCCAAAAAAACAACAACATTAAACTCGCCCATAGCTTTTACGCCTGTGAAATCATCAGCTACTATAATCTGTTGCTCAATAATTCCTCCCTTACCTTTAATGCAGGAATTTAGCAATAAAATTGTGCTTGCAAAAAGCATTAGGAAGAGCACTGACTTGAAAATTAAAGGATTTTTCATAAAGGTAGGAGCGAATTATAGAACCGAAATATCAAAAAATAAAACTGAACTGAAGCTTAAATCTAAGGATAAAAAACATAGAAATCTTGATATAAAGCAACATTTTTTCCAATTTTAAGGATGAACTTTGTCAGCGTAATTAAAAATTTGAAATATGAAAGATAAAATAAAGCTTTGGCAGCAACGTATAGACATACAGACCGAAAGGGTGAAAATGCTTTTCGGAATACTGAGCGAGGAAGAATTGAACAAGAAGTCTAATGCCAAATCGTGGAGCATCTCACAAAATTTACAACATCTGATTGTTATTAATAGCAGTTATTTTCCTGAAATTCAATCCATCAGGTCAGGAAATCAAAAGTTGGGATTCCTTTCTAAATTTGCTTTTGTTAGAAAGTTTTTTGGCAAAATGATTCTTGCTGGAGTACAGCCAGACCGTAAAAAAAAGATGAAAACCTTTCCGATTTGGGAACCTGCACAGTTTAATGGAAGGAATAATCTGATTGAAGCCTTTGTTGAACATCAGGAAATGCTCAAAAAACTAATCACAGATTCTGAAGACCTGCTGCTAAAAAATGCTGTCATTGCATCGCCGGCAAATAAAAACATTGTATACAGCATAGTCGATGCTTTCGAAATTATTGTAACGCATGAAGAAAGGCATGTCAATCAGGCGGCTGAATTATTGAAAGCGCAAAATAACTGATAAGGCTACTGATTCTTACTAGTTTTCTTCATTCGCTTTGGACCGTACCAAAGCCAAAATCCAGTTAGGGTGAATGTTAAGAGGGCAAGACCCATCGTACTGGTGTAAAGTAATTTGAAAAAATCGTTTTTTGTACCGAAGTAAAAATCGAGTATCGAACCGTCGTGAATTTTTTCAATTAAATCAGCCCTTCTATGCTCTACATGAAGTATTTTACCATTGGCGCCATCGAGCTGTAAGGCAGTAAAATGATTTTTGAAAATAAATTTCAGCGTTCCTTTTTCTTTTCGAATGTCAATTCGGTCAATCTCATCAGATAGATTTCCTGCTATAGAATCCCTTAAGTAATTGGAAGCTATGGTATGCAAACTGTCAATTGAAAGCCATTTACTTAGATCAGCACTGCTTCCCTGATAAGTTTTTGACATAATCATTCCATTGCTGTGTTTTTTCCAGCCTAATAGCAAAGCGCTGATGGAAATAATGAAGAAAAATGCAAAAAGTAAAGCACCGCAGCTTCGATGAATTTTTCTGATTGTTCTCAGAAATTTTGCCTGTTTTTGCCTATTGGTTTGCTCGGTCATGAATCTTTTCTGAGTGTTATATCTTGTTGAACTGTAAAGTTAAAACAAGAAATATATAATAAATTCCTATGGCAAAGATAATAATAAATAATAAAGCCTTTTAGCCGGGGATTTAAGCAAGTGCAGGAAATTGTGTAGGGCGATTTTTTTGATTGTTACAGGCTGAAAGAAATCTTACAAGTTGATCCTGCGCGGCAATATTTGTGCGCTTTAAAATAATCAACAAGGCTTTTTGCTTAAGTTGTATTTAATGAAGATTTATGTCCTAAGAAATTTTATTGTTTCCTGAATTAGCTCTTCGCTATGTTCTGGCAATGCTTCATTTTCAGGGAAGGGATGCTTACCGCCAAAAACATGATCGGCCCCTGCGATTATTTTCAATCGAGGATTGAGGGCATGTCTTCTTAGATATTCGGCAGTGCTTATGCCAATCGCAGCATCATTTGAGCCATGAATGATCAAAAGTGGTTTGTGTAATGTCGAAATTGCTTTTTTTACCGAAAACTTATCCTTATTTGTTATAAAGTCTTCATACAATTGATAATTCAAAGGCATTTCCTGACCTGTGCGGGCATTTTTACTGTAGATAACATCCTCGTTTTGCCATTTATCCAATTGCGATTTATCCAACCAGGCATAGTCCAATTCGTGCACAGCTGCCCAGGTAATAATATTGCATATGCGCAGATCATCAGCCCCTTTCAGCATTACTATCGGACCTCCGCGACTATGACCAATCAGCGAAAAGTTATCGGGATCGAAATGATAAAGCGCTTCATTTTCGCTAGCCCAGTTAATAATGTCGTTTAAATCTGAGAGTTCTTTACTAAAATTATTCTTTCCGAAGGCCTCTAAATCGCAAAACTCAGTAGGATTCTCTGGACTTGTGCCATTATGCGAAAAATTAAATTTCAAAAAGGC
>JBILRK010000122.1:0-6123 GCA_044372705.1 Saprospira sp.
GTCCAAAATACTCAGCAAAAGATTTGGCATCTCTTCTCTTTAAATGTGGCCCGAAATCGTAGATAAGATCTCCATTTTCTGTAACTTTAAGTTTACAGTCATATTTCTCCATCATTTCTTTGATGCTATATTCGGTTTCCAAAACCGGAAGGCCAGTTACAGAAGCGGCATCGTTTGTAGTAAACTGTTTATTTTTTTGAGCATATTTCTCGAGTATCGGGAAATATGATTTAGTGTCTTTGTTCATTAATAAAACTATATTTTGGATTCTAAAGAATATCAGAAAAGGTTAATAATTGCTAAAATACAGTTTTTAAAGCTAAGCATAAAATAAATAGCATATTTTCTTAAATCATCTTAATGTTTAAAATTTGAAAATGTTTTTGAATTGTTTTTGCTTTAATGTTAAAAAAAATTTATTTTTGAAAAGCTATTCGAAATGAGCGCTTTTGCCAGCCCAAATTGCATCAGGAAAAGCTAAAAATATTGTCTTGCTAAACCGGAATAGCCTTTAAAATAACTAGTAAAATATTTCATAATGAATCGTTTACATATCTTCATTTTGTTTCTTATATTGGGTTTTAACGTACTCATAGTAGAGGCACAGGATGGGCCAAAAAAAAATTGGAAAAAACTGGTCAAGGATGCTGAAGAATATGAAAAGCTAGGCGACATTTTTCGTTCTGCTCAAAATTATGAAGAAGCTTTCAGCTTAAAGAAAGATAAAAAGGAACTAAGCTATAAAGCAGGGAAAAATTACATGGAAAGCAGGCATTATGCCAAAGCGGTGAAATGTTTGGAACCTGTACAAAACGACAACAACGTATCTGCCTTCAATAAACCTGGTTTTACCTATGCATCTGCCCTCAAACAGTCGGGTCAATTTGCTGAGGCGCGTATAGCATTTGAAAGTTTTATAAGTACCTATGATGGTAGTGACAAGGAGAAAATGCGTGAAATGGCAGAGAACGAGATACTGGGATGCACCTATGCACTTAGAGGTTCAGAGATTACCAATCAGGATATTAGCGTTCAGCTGCTCGATTTTAATGTGAATACCGATAGAACGGAGTTTGCGCCAATTCCATTTACTGACAACGTCTTGTACTTTTCATCAACAGTAAGTGGTGTCTCAAAAATTTATCGCACTCAAAAAAACAGGCAGGGCACCTGGATGACGCGTCAGGTACCAACTATTTTTACAGGCAAAATGGTTAAGCCACATTTTGGAAATGGTTCATTTACTCCAGATGGCAAAAGGTTTTTCTTTACACAATGCGATCTGATCGTTGGTGCTAAACCAATGTGTGAAATTTATCTCATGTATGAAGAAAAGGGCAACTGGTCTGAGCCTATCAGGTTGCCGGATGAAATTAATTTGAAAGGTGTGAATACAACCCACCCCCAAGTTGTAATCATCGAGGGTAAAGAGGTACTGTATTTTGCTTCCGATCGTGAGGGTGGAGTAGGGGGAATGGATATCTGGTACAGTTCCAGGAATTTAACTGATGGCGGAACAGATTTTACCATTCCAAAAAACTTGGGTCAAAATGTTAATACTCCTGGCGAGGAGGTATCGCCACATTATAACTATCCAAACAAGACTTTGTTTTTTAGTTCTAATGGTAAGGTAAGTACAGGCGGATATGATGTTTACAAATCAGTTGGTGAAAAAATGGAATGGGCTGAAGCTGTAAACATAGGTTTTCCGCTTAATTCATCAGCGGATGATTTGTTTTTTGTGGTGAGCGAATCACATGGTGGTGGTTATCTTATTTCAAACCGACTATCAGGTAAGGAAAAGCAGTCCACAATAAATGACGACATATTTTACTACGCTGAAATTAAGAGACAATTACTTGTAAAGGGAGCTGTTTATAGTGAAAAAGATCCAACAAAAACACCCCTTAAAGATGTTAGTGTAAAGTTTTACGAATGGGATGGATCCAATAAAAAAATCGCCCATGAACTGAATATGCCCCTGGCTAATGAGTACAAGGTCATTTTAGCCCCCGAAAAAGAATTCAAAATGGAGGTAATTTGCCAAGGTTATCAACTCTACACAACAGACATTAGCACCAAGGGAGTAAAGACTACCGAAACAAGAATCAAAGATATTGCACTGAAAATGGCAGAAGAGGAACCTGTTGTTATGGTGCCTGCAAATACTAGTAAAGATAATCCTTTTGTTGTGCCCCTAACTGTTCCGAATGACCCTAAAACAGGGAAGCCTTATGCGGAGGGAACAGCAGGTTACAAGGCCTTTCTGGAAGCTGATAAAATTGCCAAAGAGGCCGATGACAGAAAAGTGTATTGGGAAAATGGTGTGTTGAAAGCTTATAAAGAACCTAAAGTCGAACCGCGTTTTGTGATTGTACCCGAGGAATACAACGGTAAAGATAAACCTTATACTCTGCCTAAAACAGTTCCGAATGACCCTAAAACAGGAAAGCCATATGCTGCCAATACCGATGTTTACAAAGCATTTACCGAGGCCAATAAGGTTGCGCTTCAGGCAGATGACAGAAAGGTATATTGGGAGAATGGAAAGCTTACACCTTTCAAGGCACCTGAAATTGACCCAAGATTTGTAATCGTTCCCGAGAAATACAATAGCAAAGACAATCCTTATACGCTGCCTACAAAAATCCCAACAGATCCCAAAACTGCTAAGCCATATGCAGCTGGTTCAGCCGTAGTTAAGGCTTATGTTCAAGCTGACAGTGTAGCGAAAAAAGCCGATGCCAGAAAGGTATATTGGGACAATGGAAAACTCACGGCTATTGAAAAAGTTATTGCCGCAGTCGATTCACAAAATATTGTACCAGAACCTGATTACAGATTTGTAATAACTCCAAAGGAGTACAACAGTAAGGAAAATACTTTTGTATTACCCAAAACAGTTCCAATTGACCCCAAAACAGGCAAGCCTTATGCACCCGGTACCAAGGGCTATGAAGAATTTATGAAAGCCGATAAAATCGCCAAAACTGCCGATGGCAGAAAGGTTTACTGGGATGGAGAAACACTGAAAGCTTACAAAGAACCGGAGCCAGATCCTCGATATGTAATTGTTCCTGCCAAGCACAACAGTAGCGATAATCCTTACAAATTACCAAAAGTCGTTCCGAATGACCCCAAAACAGGCAAGCCATTTTTGGTAGGAACGCCAGTTTATAAAGCATTCGAGGCTGCTGCGGCAGTTGCCAAAAACTCACCGGAAAGAAAAGTGTATTGGGAAGGAGAACAGCTTATTGCATTTGTACCAATAGATACAACTCCGGCTATAGCGTTAACAGGTCAGTCGTTCAAGGTACAGGTGGCTGCAATGAAAAGTCTGAATCCTGCAAAGTATCAGGAATTATCAGCGGGCGACCTTTCTGAATACATCGTTAATTATGAGAAAATTCAGGATGGTATTACGCGTGTAGTTGTTGTGCCCAAAGCTAAAAATGAGGATGGTACCTATGGATTTAAAAACAAAGAAGACGCACTAAGAGCTTTAAAATCAGTTATTGATCTGACAAACTTTAAGACGTCTTTTGTGGGTATTTATGAAGGAGATAAAAGGCTCGATGGCTTAATCAGATTAGACAATCAGCCTAAAAAATAAAGAATTGTTATTAAGAAAATGACCGCTACTGATTATAAAACAGAGCGGTCATTTTTTATTTCGAAGAGATAATTTCTTTCATCTTTTTTAGTAACTCATTGCCGTAGGCATCAAACTTATCCAATTCGGAACTATTTTCACTACTCATAGCCAGGAAGGTAAAATTATCGGCTACTATCTCATCTGGGTGAATCGTGTAGCGCGTATTTCTACCAATTTTTTCCCAATAACCGCTTATTTGTTCTTCAGAGTAACCTACATCCTTATTGGTTACTGCCCATTTGCCATTACTCTCCGAAACTTCGAACAGTTGAAAAACAAAAGATTTAAGTAATGGTAAATTTCGGTAACTACTGAAACGGCTATACATGGCCGGAATAGCTTTGAAACTTCGACCACTGCTGTCACTCACTTCAATAGCATAAGCAAGGTCTACACCATCCGGGTTGTAAATAACCCTTTTCTTTAGGAAATCAGAAAGCTCGAGATTTTGAATTTTATTGTAACCTAAAAGCGCATACAAGGCCTCTTTTTTCTTTGGGTTATAACGGGTGTAGATATGTGAAATTTCGTGAATGAGCGTTCTTAATAGAGATTTATTTTCAGCTTTCAACTGTCCTGCAGGAATGATGATGCAATTCTCTCTGGTAAAGTAAACCCCTGCTCCATAATAAGTTCCCTTTGTTTTAATGAGCTGAATTTTAGGCAATTTCAGGCCTTTGTCAATGCTGCTACACAGGTCCAGGGCTTTATTGAATGTCGAGATTAATAGCTTTTTTTCTGCTTCGCTAAAGTCCTCGACATCGTTTTGTAGTAGTTCTTGGTATTTTTTCATCACCTTGGCTCTCTCGCCGGAGGGCGACTCCATTTCCAACATGATGCTCATTTCCAGTATATTTACCTTGTCGAAATAGGCATCAACAGAATCACGGATTACAGCTTTTTTAGCATTTTCGCTGTCTAGCAAAGAAAACTCGCAAAGGCTGTGCTCGATACTTCCGCTATGTGGTCGACTACAGGAAAAACATACAAAGCCAATTAGAAATAAAGGCAAAAATATTTTCATCTTTTTAGGATTTAACGATTGATTTATTTAAATAAAATTTTGCTTCAGGCCCCGTACAGAGCAGCAGATCCAGTATGCATAAATTTGGCAGAAAAGCATTTTTTTCTTCAAAAACTTGTGGGTATCTAACAGGTAAAAACTCCGAGTCCCAAGACAGGTCGAAACAGCTTTTAGGACTTATTTTATTTCTGAAGTCGATTGTATTAGTGTCCGCGTATGATTTTTTGTATTCATTACTGAATGTAGGCTCAATTTTTAATTTGAGCATGCTGCAGATTTCGTTTTGAATGTCGAGGCAATGGTCGAAGAGGAATTCATATTTTTTTTCAAATAATTTTTGAAGCCTGTCTTCATAATGTTCGAAAAAAGGTGCCGAGCCATAGGCTGTTCTTATACTGCGAAAATGATTTTTTTGCCAGGGCTGACTATTGTCGGGACGAACATCTCTAATATCGGCCTGTTGATTTTTGCCACTTGCCAAAGGGATGCTTAGTGCATGAATGCCATTTGACATAGCTATGATGCAGCGGTTACGAAATGAGCCTTTTGAATAATGCTCACTATCTTCAATAATCACATGATCAAATCCAATTAACTTGCAATAATATTGGATGGGTGCGAAATATTGAATTTCAAGAATGATAGAATCCGGTTTTGCTGTCATACAAATAGCTGAATAAACTGGTTGATTGGCAAATTTATAATGTTTTCATCAACTTGTTACAACAATTTTTCGGATGAGAAATATTGAAATACAAAAAGAGTAGCCCTCGCGGGATACTCTTTTTGTAAATAACAGCCAATTATTAAGAAATTAGCTCCAGTAAATCACTTTTGTAATTATTGTATTCAAATGCATTGGCAACACTATAAAAATTATCATAATCGTAAGTTTTGCCATATGCCCACTCTGCAAAGTCATATCTGTTACTGTCAAATTCGAATAACTCGGCGATTTCGATGACTTGTGCAGTGCTGAAGCCTCGACTGTTGGCAGCGACTTTAATCAGCTCCATTCTTTGATTGTCAAAGTTTTCTTCACGCAATTCAGATAAAAGTATATTAAATTCAGCATTGCTCATAGGTAGTTGGTTGCCAATTCGACCAGTATAGCCTGCTATCGGGAATTGATTTGGATTTGGAATTTCGAGCCATCCCCATCCTGGTCCATCCCATACAAATTGATTGACATTTGCAGTAAAGTAACGGTTCAAATCTCTCTTGTTGCTGTCGAAATCGAAGGCGGCGCCAACAAGGAAGTAATTATCGAGGTCGTAGCAATTGGCCAATGCAGCCTTTGCAAAGTTTAGTCGGTGACTGTCGAAATCGAATAATTCTGCCATGCTACGAATCTGTACAGCTGTAAATAGTCTTGGTCCGGCTGCTGCTCTGAAAACATCAATTTTGTTTTTGTCGAAACATTCGACACGCATCATCTCAAAAA
>JBILRK010000123.1:0-6104 GCA_044372705.1 Saprospira sp.
CCTAATACAAATCCAATAAAAAAAAGACGTTTAAATAATTTATTGTCCGCTTGTAAATAAGCCTTTTTTGAAAAATAAAAGGCTACGCTACTTAATAAAATTATTACAGAACTTAAATAAAATTCAAAAGGCAAAGGAAAAGACAACCAATTTCCCGCCGATTTTCTAACAATATATGCACTTGTAAAAGCAGAAAAAAACATAATCATACTCACAATAGCCATCCACAAAGCAAATTTTTTGGGATGGATTCTTTTGAGGTTTACATCTTTTACTGCACTCATAATAATATTATATTTTATCAACCATCAAAGCAATAAATACTATTACCTGGTACAATAGTGAAGCTAGCATTACTTTCTTAGCAGCCTCAGGACTTGTCTTAATGTATAAATTTACCGCAAACCATAAGAACATCAAAGCACTCAACAATAATATTACACATGCATAGATACCTGAAATATTAAGATAAAATGGTACAAAGCTTAATGACAAAAGACAAATAATATAAAATATTATCTGCATTGCAGTATTTTTATTTCTTCCATCTCTCTGAGAACTGGGTAAAAGATAAAAACCTGCTTTTGCATAATCATCGTAAACCAACCAAGCAATAGCCCAAAAATGAGGAAATTGCCATAAGAACTGTAAGGTAAATAAAAAAACTGCTTCTGTGCCTATAGTTCCATTTGGTGAAGCTGCCACCCATCCAATAGCCATAGGTAAAGCCCCAGGAACTGCACCTATCCAAACTGCAGCAGGTGAAACCTTTTTCATAGGTGTGTAAATGAAAGCATAAGACACCAATGATAAAGCTCCTAGTACAGCAGTTAGGGCATTAAAGTACGCTAAAATTAAAATACCACTTACACCCATTATTCCAGCTATAAGAACAGCTTCAGATAGTTCCATTCTTGCAGAAGGCAGGGGTCTGTTTTGTGTTCTTTGCATAAGCTTATCAGATTCTTTTTCTAAAACCTGATTTAAGGCATTTGCAGAGGCTGTAACAAAAAAACCACCGAGACCTAACAGAAAAATTAACTCTAAACTGAATGTATCTGATCCCAGATAATAAGCAGTGCATGCAGAAAAAACTACTGACAAAGCAAGACGGAACTTAACCAAAGCCTGAAAGTCTTTGATTCTTTGACCCAGATGAGTCGCTTTGCCAGTAGTTGATATTGGTTTCAAAATAAAACCCTTTTATTATATTTCAGTAAAACTTTTTAAATTAGTGTCCGCCACCACCGTCAACTTCACCTTCAGCAAGCGGTTCAGTTTGCATAATGAATTCACGATCAGGATAACGGCTGAGGTCATAAGGCCAACGATGCACATGAGGTAAATCACCTTCCCAGTTTCCGTGTCCAGCTTTTATTGGTGCTGTCCACTCCAATGTCGTTGCTCCCCAAGGATTCATTTCTGTTTGTTTTTTACCTCTGTAAATTGAATAGAAGAAATTTATTACAAAAAGTAACTGAAGGAAAAATATAACGATTGCTGCAACAGTTATGATCTGATTCATTGAGTCAAACTGATCAAATGCTTGAAAGGTATCAAAACTGTAATAACGACGAGGAACACCAGCCATACCTTGATAGTGCATGGGACCAAAAATAGCGTAAGCTCCAATCATTGTACCCCAAAAGTGAATCTGTCCAAGCGTTTCATTCATGAAACGTCCAAACATTCTTGGGAACCAATGATAAATACCTGCAAACATACCAAACATTGCAGAAACACCCATTACAACATGGAAGTGTGCAACTACAAAATATGTATCGTGCTGTTGAATATCAATTATTGAATTACCTAAGAATAATCCGGTTAAACCACCAGAGATAAACAAGGATACAAAACCAATCGAAAATAACGAAGCAGAATTATATCTCATATTACCACCCCATATAGTTGCAATCCAGTTAAAAACCTTAACAGCGGACGGCACTGCAATTATAAGGGTAAATAATACAAATATATTTGATATAAATGGATTAAGTCCTGTCATGTACATGTGGTGAGCCCACACTAAGAAAGACAACACTCCAATTGCAAGTATAGAAAACACCATTGCTTTGTAACCAAAAACTGGTTTTCTTGCATGAACTGAAAGTACTTCAGATACAATACCCATGGCAGGTAAAATAATGATGTACACTTCGGGGTGACCTAAGAACCAGAACAAGTGTTGGAAAAGAATAGCATTACCACCTACACGTTCAGTGAGCGCTTCTCCTGCTATGTAAATTTCATCCAAGAAAAAGCTAGTACCTAAAGCACGGTCGAAGAGGACCATAAAGAAACCAGAAGCAATCACCGGAAAAGAAAGAAGACCAAGGATTGCTGTAACTAAAAATGCCCATATTGTAAGTGGCATACGGAACATCGTCATACCCTTTGTTCTCATGTTCAGTACAGTAGTGATATAATTAATACCACCTAATAATACTGAAACAACAAAGAATACCAAACTTAACAACCAAAGTGTCATACCACCTTTAGATCCGTCAGATGCTTGAGGTAAGGCACTAAGCGGTGGATAACCTGTCCAACCACCAGAGAAAGGACCTGTATTTAAGAATAATGATATGAATAAAATCATACCTGACAAAAAGAAAAACCAATACGACATCATATTTAATAAAGGTGATGCCATATCTCTCGCTCCAATCTGTAGTGGAATTAAAAGGTTTGAAAAAGTACCGGATAAACCAGCTGTCAAAACAAAAAATACAAGTATAGTACCGTGCATTGTTACCAAGGCATAATAAAAATCAGGACTCAAAGTACCTTTACCCGTGGATGGGTCAATGTCAATCCATCCGCCAAGAAGTGGCTGTAACCAAGAAATATCTGCATCTGGAAAACCTAGTTGCAAACGGAATATAACAGACATTCCTGCACCTATAATTGCCCAAAACATACCAGTTATCAAAAACTGTTTAGATATTGTTTTGTGGTCTAAGCTAAACAGAAACCTGTCTATAAAAGACGATTGGTATTTATCGCCGTGGTCATGATCGTCGTGTCCATGACCATGTTCGTGTCCATGCTCTTCGCCGTGAACATGAAGTTCTTTTTCTGTAATTGTGATATCAGCCATTGTGACCAGTTTTTATATTTGATTTAACAAAAATTCAAAATATTAATACCTTTTCAAGTCAATTGTTCAAAAAGACTTAGATTGCTTTTGTTGTGTCCTGTTTAGTTGAATCCTGAGCATCTTTATCTTCAGCACTTTCGGCAGGTACAACAGCTGCTGCAGTTGATAGCGCTTTAGCCGTTGCTGCTTCTGATTCCTGTAAGTTTAAGGTTTTTCGGGTTACTTTTAGTGCAGCTTTCAAATCGTTGATAATTGCGTTATATTTTTCAAGTTCTGATGGTGTAGCCTTTGCCGCTAAATCTGAAACTATTTTTAAAGCAGCTTTAACTTTTTCCTTATTTTCAAGAAGCTTTACAAATTCATCCGCTTTCGCTTTAACTTTTGTATTGTCGTCTTTGTAGACATTAGCTAGGTAGTGACTGGTTTTTTCCTGTTCATCTAGCCAATTCTCATACTCTTCTTCAGTAACAATTTTGACTACACGACGCATTGAATAGTGACCACGTCCGCACAACTCGGAACAAGCTAATTCATATTCAAATGCTTCATAGCGTTTTTTAGTTTCATCTTTTTTGTCAGGAATATTCCAATGAGGATACTTTTTATATCTTGTTCTCATTGAATCTGAAGTTACTGTAGGCGTGAATACAAAATAGGTTGGCATACCAGGAACTGCGTCCATTTTTACACGGAATTGTGGAAGATAAAAATTATGAAGTACATCGCGTGAATTTATACGTACTCTTACTTTCTTTCCAACAGGTAAAACGATTTCACTTGGATGGAAGTCATCTATATTCTTTTCATCCGTCCAATCCTGACCAAGTGGATTTGTACCGGTGATTTTAGTAAAATGTTTAGTTCCTAATTTATTATCTCTACCCGGATAACGAAGCAACCATGCAAACTGCATACCTGTAGCTTCAATTTCGATATAGTCTTTTCCAATTACTTCTTTGTCACTTACATCAGCCATTGCCTCATTCCAGGCGCGTAGTCCACCTACAACAAGAAAAGTCATCACTACTGCAGGGATTAACATCCAAACCATTTCTAAGCGTTCATCGTGAGACCAGTATTTTGCTCTTGCTCCTTTTCTTCCACGAAATTTCCAGCCAAAGTAGAAAAGAAAAAACTGGCAGGCAAAGAATACAATAGCCGTGAAAAATAGTGTGATGTTGAACATGTAATCAACTGATGGACCATGTTTGGAAGCTGCAGTGTTTGGACCCCATCCTAAGATGTATGGTATGTAATAAATAAATGACACCACACAAAGTACGAGGAAAGCAACCATAAATACCATGCCTATAGCTGCTTGGTAATTATTATTTTCATATTCTCCAGAATTATCTTCCCGTATAACCGAAGCCAACTCTCGGGCCTTTCCTATCTGCACGAAAAATACGGCAACTAGGACAGCGATAATTATAATAAGAAAGGTCATGATTTAATTTTTAAAAGTTAATAAGTTGAACTAACATCTATTTAACAAAGATAATACTTGTATTCTAAAACAACATCAGCATAGTAAGATGAGCTGTTTTGTTTAGAATTATTCTAAATTATTAAAGATCATACCAAACGTGATGATTTTTACTTTCATCAACATAAGGGTCATTTTTAGGCATCAAAGAAGCTGATGAAAGGAATGAGAAAGTTACAAACAAAAACAATCCTAAGAATCCAATCATAGTCCCCAATTCGTAAAATCCTGGGAAATGAATGCCCATCACAAATGATGGTCCGTGAGCATGAGCATCATGAGCGTGTTCATCAGTTGCATGTGCATCATGATTGTGCTCATCAGTATGTGCTGTACCATGATCGTGACCAGCATGAGCAGTTGAATCATGAGAATGATCGTGTAAACTGTCCTTTTCTACCTTTGCAGAATCGGGTGATACGTTAGTGTGACCATTTTTGTCATGACTATGAGTATCTTTAGCGCCCTGAAAATCAGTTAAAACTGGTTTTGCGTCCTGCTCTGTAAGTCTGTAGGTTTCACTGTGTTCTTTGTGATCTTTATGGCTATCTTGTTCTTTATTTTCATTATGCTCGTGACCTTTTTCATGACCATCGTGACCTTCGTGACCTTTTTCATGGCCATCGTGACCTTCGTGACCATGTTCATGTTTGGCATGTTGAGCATGCTCCCAGTTATACCATACACCTGGTTTGATCATTTGATAATAATCCAACCAATGTCCAAGTAATACTAAACCAGCCATAAATCCAAGTGTTCCCTTTGCACGTTTTGCCGAATTCATCATCAGTGATAGGAATGGAATCACAAAGTTGATAATCAGATTGAGGAAAAATACAGGTCTGAATTGTTCAAATCTTAAGAAATAATATTGTGTTTCCTCGCCGTTATTTGCATACCAAATCAACATAAACTGTGAAAACCATAGGTAAGTCCAGAATACAGAGAAACCAAAAACGTATTTACCAAGGTCATGAGTATGTTCTTTTGTAAAATATTGGAAGTGGCCACGCGTTTGTAAGAAAATGATAAGTAAATACATCAAACAGATTGCACTTACCCAAACACTAACAGTTGCATACCATGCAAAAAGTGTACTGTACCAGTGTGGATCTACAGACATAACCCATTGCCAAATAGCAAAAGCACTTGTAAAACCAGCTATTGGGAGAAAAATAGCCGACCACATGTGTATTTTCTCATAGTTGACTTTACGCAAACCTCTATTTCCATCTTGTTGCAAAGACAATCTTCTGATCATTAGTGCAAACAATGTCCAAAGTCCAATAACTACAAGAGTTAAAAGGTAGTTAAACGGATTCAAAAATGCAGACTTGTGAATAACCAATCTGTCATTTTTGAGGGCTTCTTCATCACTCCAAAGGTAAAGAAAATCTGTTCCGTTTGCATCCATTGAAACCGCCAAGGCAATTAGACCAAGTAGGATAATCCCCACAGGCATAAACATCATCATTGCTTCAGGAATGCGCTTGAATATAGTCTGCCAACCGCCCC
>JBILRK010000124.1:0-6073 GCA_044372705.1 Saprospira sp.
GAGCGGCAATAAACAAAAACAGGCTTGTTTTTATCCAGTTTCGAAAGCTTATCCTTAAAATCTGCATCGTAAAAGTTAATGTTTTGAGCACCTTCGAGTGCACCTTCGGCAACTTCCTCGGGTGTGCGCACATCCAATAGCTGCGCATCTTTTGTGGCCTTAAATTTTGCCAGAAATTCCTTTGGCTCGAGCAGTTGAAGATTATCACCCTTATTTTGTGATTGACAGGAACTAAAGGGTAAGATTAGTACCAATGCTAAAAGTAATTTTATCATAATTTTTATAATTTTATGTAAAGTTAAGCATACTAATTCAAAACTTTTGTAATGAAAATCACATAGACTATTTTCTTCTGTTTTTTACAGATAGTTAAGGCTTTAAAGCGCTATATTTGTACAAAATTTAAAAAATTAAAATCATGCAAAATAAAATACACATTGCGCTTGGCTGTGATCATGCTGGCTATGCTTATAAAGAGGCAGTTTTAAATTATCTCGCTGCTAAGGGATATGAGGTAACTGATAATGGAACCAATACGGTCGATTCGGTTGATTATCCCGATTTTGTCCACCCCGTTGCAGTCAGTATTCAAAATGGCGAATCAAAATTTGGTGTGATTATGTGTGGCAGCGGAAACGGTGTTGCTATTACAGCCAACAAGCACCGCGGTATCAGAGCTGCGCTATGCTGGAACAGAGAAATTGCCGAATTGGCCCGTCAGCACAATGACGCCAATATCATTTCTATACCAGTGCGATATGTAAGTGTCGAAACAGCTATCGAAATGCTCGAGGCCTTTTTGAACACGCCATTTGAAGGTGGCAGACACCAAAAAAGAGTTGAGAAAATTGATATCGCCCTTTGATGATGGAAACCTTACAACTCACAAAAAAAGATGGCTTTGCCATCCTAAAACTGCATCGCAGTACAGGAAATGCCATCAATTTGCAAATGATGCAGGAACTTTCTGATTTTTTCAAAAATGCCGAAAATGATCCTGAAATCGGCGGCGTAATTCTTACGGGAAATCCCGGAATTTTTACCGCCGGGCTCGATGTCGTTGAACTTTATAGCCTTGATAAAGAGGGGTCTTATAATTTTTGGAAAAGATTTGTGGATTTGGCAACGGAGCTTGTTGCCTTCTCTAAACCGCTTATTGCTGCTATTCCCGGGCATAGTCCTGCAGGCGGATGCGTATTTGCATGTTGCGCCGATTACCGCATTATGACCGAAGGGGAAAGTTACCGCATTGGCTTGAATGAAATTCCCGTGGGCATTGTTGTGCCTGAGCGTATTTTACATCTTTACGGTTTTTGGGTTGGCAACAGAAATGCATATCAGTTCCTCATGGAGGGGCGTTTGCTCTCGCCCGAGGAGGCCCTAAAAGCCAAACTTATTGATGAAATCACCGAGGCCGATGAAGTGATGAACCGCGCCGAAATTCAGATGCAAAAATACCTGAAACTGCCACAACAGACCTGGCGCATGAGCAAGGTCAATCTTCGACAGGGCCTGCTCGAAAAAATGCAGGTCGATTTCGAAGCCTCCTACGGCAAAGCCATGGAACAGTTCTGGTCGCCCGAAAACAGAGCTGCAATGGGGAAATTGGTCGAAAAATTAAAAAAATAAGATTGTTAATTACCTTTTAGTTTAGATAGAAAATACGCAGAACTGCGTATTGCAAGCGCGTATAGAGTTATCGAATTTTGTCCTATCAATAATTCACATAATTTGAAAGCTATGAAATATTTTTTGCTAAGCCTTTTAAGTGCTTTATCTGTCGCCCTAATTGCTCAAACAACAATCGTCGATGAGAATTTTGTCACTGATAATAAAAAATGGGTAATTGAAAAAGGTGACAAGGTATATTATCTCCTGAAAAAAGGAAATTACAGCATTAAACCGCATGCTGATGGAAGTTACTGGACTAAAACTGTTTATGAAGAACTGGATGTAGATGCAGATTTTAGCATTGAGACCTCCCTTAAAGTCAATGGCAAAGCAGATGCAAGCTATGGCTTGATTTGGAATATTGGTGAAAATCATGAGACTAATATAATTATACAGGGTAATCAAATAAAGATTGAGCGAAACTATCCAAGCACAAAGGTCAATACAAGCGTTGTGGATTGGAAAGAGGCAGGCATTTCTAAAGGGAAATATGTCAGTATTAAAATTGAGAAAAAAGCCAATATTTTAAGTTATTATATCAATGGTAAAGTTTTTTACAAGTATGGAAATAATGGGGTTAAAAACTTTTATGCAAATAAAATAGGATTTTTCGTTAATAAAAAAAGTGAGCTTTCGGTTGACTATCTAAAAATGTACAACTATCCAGCTACACAGGTAAAAACAATAGAAAATTATGATGCCTCCATCAAACTCGAAAAACTGGATACTAACATCAACTCAAGCAATGAAGAAAGTTTACCCAGAATTTCACCCGATGGGAATTATCTTTATTGTATCAGACGCAGTAATGAAAATATTGGAGGGATATCTGCATACGACGATATTTGGGTTTCGGAAAAAAAGGGAGATGGGAGATGGTCTAAGCTCAAAAATATTGGTAAACCCCTTAACAACACGGGCCATAATTTTGTAATCTCTGCTTCACCTGATAACAATTCTTTGCTGCTTGCAAATACTTATCATGCAGATGGAAGTGCTAATACTAAGGGACTTTCAATATCTTATAAATCAAATGAAAAATATCAGATACCAATAAATCAGGAAATTAAGGATTTTGTTAATAAAAGTAATTCCGTTTCCTATTTTCTCTGCAATGACAATAAAACCTTGTTGCTGGCAATTGAAACAGGAGCTGGAATGGGCGATAAAGACCTCTATGTCAGCTTTCTGCAAAAAGAAAATAGCTGGTCGAAACCACAAAGTCTGGGTTCAGTTGTCAATACCGATTGCGATGAGCATTCACCATATTTATCCGCCGATGGAAAAACACTTTTCTTTTCATCTACAGGACATTATGGTTACGGTGATTTTGATGTTTTTGTTTCAGAGCGTATTGGTGATGGCTGGGATAAGTGGACAGAACCACGTAATCTCGGACCGAATATTAACAGTGAAGGGGTAGAAACAGGTTATTTCATGGCTGCTAAGGGTGACTTTGCCTACCTGAGTTCAAATGGAGATATTTGTAAAGTAAAAAATCCTGCTTATGTTGAGCCCGTGATAATCCTCAGCGGAAAGGTTTTTGACAAAAAAACAGGCCTTCCTATTGGCGCTGCTATCACTTATTCTAATCTTTCGGATGATAAAACATTGGGTACGGCCAGTTCAGATAATGTCACAGGTGATTATAAAATTGTACTTCAAAAGGGCAAGGCCTATGGCTTTATGGCCAATAAGAATGATTATTATTCCATTTCAGAAAATATCGATCTTACAAATCTTAAAGAATACAAAGAGATTAAACAGGATTTGTATCTCTCTCCAATTGTACGTGGCGAACCTATCCGTTTGAATAATATTTTCTTCGAATTTGGTAAATCTGTCCTTAAAGCTGAGTCTTTTCCAGAATTGGATAGGTTAGTGAATATTCTGAATAAAAATCCCGAAATTAAAATTGAAATAAACGGACATACCGATGATGTTGGAACCGATGCATCCAATCAGGTACTTTCTCAGGACAGAGCTCAATCGGTAGTGACTTACTTACAATCGAAAGGTATCTCAGCAGGTCGACTTTCGGCAAAAGGATATGGAGAATCGAAGCCCGATGTTCCCAATAATAGCGATGAAAACAGGGCTTTTAATAGAAGGGTGGAGTTCAAGATATTGTAAGGTGTAAATCAAAAAGGGTTCACCGATTATTTTCAGTGAACCCTTTTTTTATTGATTTTCTTCCTTGTTTTTCTGCTCATTTTCCTGAGCATCCCTTTCTCTTTCATGTTTTCTGATTGCCTGTATTTCATCGTCCTTGTCGTAGGCATTGATAATGGCTTTGACAAGGCGGTGACGAACGACATCGCCAGTTTCGAGATATACAACGCCTATGCCTTCGATGTTATCGAGCAGTCGCAGCGAACGGAAAAGCCCAGAGCGCTGATTTTTGGGCAGGTCGATCTGAGTAAGGTCGCCCGTGATGATGCATTTGGCACTTGGCCCCAGACGGGTGAGGAACATTTTCAGCTGCATTTCGGTAGCATTTTGCGCCTCATCCAAAATTACAAAGGCATTATCCAAAGTTCGTCCACGCATAAAGGCCAACGGAGCTACTTCTATGATACGGTTAGTCATGAATTGTGTAAGTTTTTCAGGCTGTATCATGTCATCGAGCGCATCGTATAAGGGGCGAAGATAGGGGTCGATTTTATCTTTGAGGTCGCCGGGCAGAAAGCCTAGATTTTCTCCCGCCTCCACTGCAGGTCGTGTAAGAATAATTCTGCGCACCTGATTATTTTTCAATGCCTTTACGGCCAATGCAACGGCTGTATATGTTTTTCCGGTACCTGCAGGTCCAATGGCAAAAAGTATGTCATTGACATCGGACAGTTCAACAATTTTTTTCTGGTTTTTGGTGCGGGCAACAATGGCCTGTCCAGTTCTGCCGTAGAGGATGATATTTTTGCTGTCGGTCTTCAGTTTGCTTTCGAATGGATTTTCTCCGTTGAGCAGATTCTGAACCGACTGCGCATTTAGTTCGCCAAATTCCTGAAGCATGCGCAGCATCATTTCGAGGGTTGCCTTACATTCCTGTACGCGTTTTTTATCCCCGGTCAGCTTTAGCTGATTACCACGGGGTATGATGTTTACATCGCTGTATGCTTTTTTTACTAAATTGAGCTTGGCATCGTTTTGTCCGTAAAATTCAATTAGTTCTACGTTTTCGATGGTGAGGATGATTTCGCTTTGGGCCACTTGATTGATTTGGAAGTTTGAGTAAATGGTAGTTGAGTTGGTTAATTAGTATTTGGTATTTGGTAATTGGACTTTTGGAAATTGGTAGTGTTAGTAATTGGACTTTTGGAAACTGATAGTGTAGGTTATTGGACTTTTAGAAACTTAGACTTTTAGAAACTGGCAATATAAGTATTTGGAATTGAGTTGATTGGAATGTTTTTGATAAGGTCATTTTTTCTGAAGAATATCTTTGTGAAACGCTGTGTAACCCCGAAAGCTTTCGAGGGTTTATGATCTCTTTGGTAAAAAAACTTAGTTCATTTAAACAGGCCAATTTGCCAAAATTTATAAGGATATGAAATTAGTGTAAAATGCTGTTTTTCTTTGAAATCTTTTTTTAAAAAAACTATTCCAAAATAAAATAAATCAACGCTCAAAGTTACTGCAGAGTTCAATTTTATTTTTTCCCAGGCAGATGCCATTTCATCCGACCAGTAAATATCGTCAAAAATAATCACAGAATCTTCATTGCAATAGGGCAAAATTTGTTCAAAATATTTGAGTGTTGGCAGTTCGGCATGATGTCCGTCGATAAAAGCCAGATCGATTTTTTGTAATTTGTCTAGCGCCACCTGAAGCGTTTCAGAAAAATTGCCCTCAATAATATTAATATCGGCACTAAGCAGTTTGAAATTTTCCCTGGCCAACTTAGCGATTTCGGGACTGCCCTCCAAGCTGATCATTTTTGCCTTAGGATTTCCAAAATGCAGGTACATACTGCTTATTCCCAGTGAACTGCCCATTTCCAAAACTGTCGAAGGCTTGAAATAATCAACAAGTTTAAACAGCATTTGGCATTGCCATTCGGGCGATACCGAGGTTTTTGCAATTTCGCTTATTTTGCGATCTTTTCCTGAATTTTTACGAGAGCCGGCACCCAAATCCATTACTTCAATCCTTTCGTTTTTTTGCAGCAATCGGGCCCTCAGTGTTTTCAATGGGTCAAAGGCATAATAATAACGCTTGTCCTCAATAACATTTACAAGAAGATTATATACAAAAGGCGAGTGTACCCTGTATTTTGTTACTGCACGTAAATAATATTTTAGAAAATGCTTTATCATACGAATCTCTTGGCGCAAACTTACAAAAAAAGCCCGAAAGCTGTTAGCCTTCGGACTTTAATATAAGATTAGATTTTTGCTATATG
>JBILRK010000126.1:0-6033 GCA_044372705.1 Saprospira sp.
ATTTCATGTTAAAATAGACTTGACAATGCGGTTAAAATTCTGTATATTCGAAGCAGATTGAGTTCCAAAAGAATTTAATCTGCTTTTTTTAATGATAAAATATTCAATAAATGAAGTTTTTACATACTGCCGATTGGCATTTGGGTCAGTTTTTTCACCAATATGAACGGACATTTGAACATCAGGTATTTTTAAACTGGTTGTTAGACACATTAAAATTGGAAAAAATTGATGTCTTGTTGCTAAGCGGCGATGTTTTTGATCATGCCAATCCATCAGCAGCAGCCATTAAAATGTTTTACAGGTTTTTGAGCAAGGCATTGCATGAAATACCCGAATTACAGATCATTGTAATAGCGGGTAATCATGATTCAGCTGCAAGGCTCGAAACGCCAAAGCCGCTTTTGGAATCATCAAATATACATATCATTGGCCTGATTGAAAGGGTTAACGGAGAAATTGAATATGATAAAATTATTATTCCTATTAAAGATAAAAATGCTGAAACCAAAGTCTATTGCCTCGCAGTGCCTTTCTTGCGACTAGGCGATTATCCGGCTGTCCCAAATGCCAAAAGTCCATACACAGAAGGCGTTGCAGCCTTTTATAAAGAGGCTTTGCAACGTGCTGAACAGTTATTGGAAAATGGGCAAAGCATTATAGCAATGGGACATCTACACACCCTAAATGCAGATATGAGCGATTTGGATGAGGAAGCAGAAAGACCGATTGTTGGTGGTGTGGAAGGTATTTCACCGGAGGCATTTGATGGAAAAATAAAATATGTTGCTTTGGGGCACATTCACAAAGCACAAAAGGTTGCTGGGCGAGCAAGTGTAAGGTATTCGGGCAGTCCAATTCCACTATCTTTTTCTGAGCATAACTACAAACATCAGGTCATAGTTTTTGATATTGTAGATGGAGATTTGTCAAACTTAAATTCAATTGAGGTGCCTGTCACCGTTCCACTTAAAGCCATACCTGCTGAACATATGCCACTGGATTCAGTACTGGAAGAATTGGAAAAAATGCCGGCATACGAGGGCGACCCACAATTGTCACCTTATCTTTTGGTTAGGGTCCTGCTAACGGGTCCCGAGCCATCGATGAGTCATAAGATCAATAATGCACTGGAAACTAAGCATTACAGATTTTTAAAAATTGATACAAAATCAATCAAGACCGAGCAGGAACAGGGCGAGGAAGAAGTTTTTAGTATGGAGTTTTTAAAAGGGCCAAAGGAATTATTCGAAAGAACTTATAAAAATGCCTATAAGTCTGAAGTTCCAGACGAACTTATGAATTTGATGAATGAAGTGTTATTGGAATTATCAATTGAAGAATAACTTTTACAGATGAAAATTTTAGCTGTTAGAATTAAAAATCTTGCTTCTTTAGAGGGCATTTTTGAAATAGACTTTAATACCGAACCACTAAAAAGTGCCGGAATATTTGCTATAACTGGTCCAACCGGGGCAGGAAAATCGACCATACTCGATGCCATTTGCCTGGCTCTTTACGGTAAAACGCCAAGAATGTTGAATGCAAAAGATGTTTCTGAGCGAACACTTGAAGATATTTCCGGTGAAAAAATAAAGGCAAATGATGTGAAAACAATACTTAGAGATGGCTTTGCAGAAGGTTATGCCGAGGTGGATTTTACAGCTTTGGACAATGAGCCGTATCGAAGTCGATGGACAGTAAGTAGAGCACATGGTAAGGCAGATGGAAAACTTAAAAAAGAAGATTTTCAATTGACTAATCTGAAAAATGGAATGCCGATTCATTTTTCTGCAAGGACTAGGGATGCTGAGATAGAAAAACTGGTCGGTTTGAACTATGATCAATTTACACGCTCAGTTATGCTTGCTCAGGGGGAGTTTACTGCTTTTTTGAAAGCATCAAATGATGACAAATCAGAACTTCTTGAAAAACTGACTGGAACAAGAATTTATTCAGAGATTTCAATGAAAATTTTTCAACATCTTTCAGATGAAAATAATAAGTTAAGCGCACTGAATGGATTAAAATCAGGAGTTCTTCTGCTCTCTGAAGAAGAAATAAATAATTTGAAAAGTGAATCAGAAAATGCCTCAACAAAAATAACTGAAATAGATGTTAAGATTTTAAGTCTTAATAATGAGCTTCAATGGTATTTACAATTAGATGAATTATCCAAAAAAGTACAGGAAGGAGAAGAACATCAAAAAAATGCTGAATTAGAAAAAAATGGAGCAATAGAGCGTGAAAAACAGCTTAAAAAAATTGAAAAGGTTCAACAATGTGAAACTTGGATAAATAACATTAAAAAAACGGAGGATGAGATCAATAAGGTAGATCTTGGACTTAATGGAATAGAGGAGGAGATGGGGCTGATTAATATTCAACAAGTTGAATTAGTAGTGAGAAAAAGCGCTGCGGAGGAAATGCTGAATCAGAAAAAAACGGAAAAAAATAATGCTGAGCCCCTCATTAACTCAGCAAAAGCACTCGATATAAAAATTTCAGGAACAAGGACTAATCAGGAAACGGCTCAAATAAATTTGGATAGAGTCAGTAGTCATTATGATTCCGAAAAAAAGTTGTTTCAACAAAAAAAGATTAACATTGAAAATCTTATTAATGAAATTGGCGAACTAGATAAATGGTTGTTAGAGCGGGAATCCAAAAAAACAATTGCGGAGCATAACATACAAATACTTCATCAATTGGAGCTAGCTTCTACACATCTCAAGAAACTCGAAGATGCTAGATCTAATAAGCAAGTAAAAAGTGAGCAAATTGCCGTAGCGCAGGCAGAAAAAGAACATTTTGAAAAAGATTTTGCAGCTGTAAATATTAAGCTAAATGAACTTAAAAAAGTACTCTCAGAACAGGATGTAAATCTAATCGGAAAGGATTTGGATACTATACAAATTGCCTTAGATGAAACACATGTAAAGGAGCGCCTTTTGAACAATGAAAAAAACTGTTGGAAACAATTTCAGGACGACAAAATAGGGTTTGATAAACTTCTAAACGAGAAAGACAGTCAACATGAATTGATAATATTAAAGCAGGCCAATTTGCAAATAGCACAGCAGGATCTTGAAAATAAAAAAGCAAATAAAGAAAGTACGGAGAAAATTCTTTTGAAGGCAAGATTAGCAGCTGGAGAAAGCGCAGAAAGCCTTAGAAATAATCTCAAAGAGGGGGAGGATTGCCCCGTCTGCGGGAGTGTAGAACATCCATATTTAACTCATAATCCGCATGAAAATGCTGTTTTATCATTGCTGGAAAATGAATATAAAAGGGCAGAAAAAGATTATGAAGATTGTATCCTCAACTGTAATTCATCAATAAAAGAAATTGAAGCATCCGATAAACGAATAGAGGAAATCAATCAAGTTTTAGATGACCAAAGATTAAAATTTGAGCAATCTGAACAGCTTTGGCATAAATGTTCATATTTTGATCAATTGAATCCGCTTGATTATGTTGAGGTTGCTAATTACTTTGAATTGCATTTGCAAAAGCTCACGGAGCAAAGAGGGATTTTGACGCTGGAAATTAGTGAACTTAAAAAGCATAATTATATTGTAAAAGGACTAAATACTGAAATTGAAAATCAGAATAAAGCCTTGAATAGTATTGAAAATTCAATAAAGGACAAAGATAGAGATATAAAAGTTTTCAGTGATCGTATTTTATCTGCTGAGTTTGAAATAAATGCCAGTGAACATGAGCTCAATATGGCAGTGAAAGAACTAAATAACTATTTTGGGAATGGAGAATGGTATAGCAACTGGAAAGTTGATGCAGAAAAATTTAGTAGTTCTGTATCGAAATTTGCAGATGATTGGAATGAAAAATCTGAACAAAATAAAGATAAAAAGCAAGAGTTGAAAAATGAAGAAAGTCTTTTTGAACAGCACTCAAAGCAACTTGCAAATCTAGAATCTGAAGTAAAAATTAATGAAGACGCATTTGAGAAGATCAATATCGAATTGGGAAGACTTCAGGAAGAAAGAAATGAAATTTTTGGTGGAGCTCCTATAGATAGCGTAATGGAAGAAATGCTAAGAGAACTAAATGAGCTGGAACATAATTTTGAGCAATTAAAAACTGAAGAAAAAGAGTGCTCGGAATTATTGACAAAAAAGAAATCAGAAAAGGATGCACATGAGCGTAATTTAAGTTTCTTGAAAAAGCAATTACAATCACCAATTCAAGACCTGAATAACTGGATAGAACAGTTTGCTATCCAATATGGGGAGAACTTATCAAGACTTGAAATTGAACAATTACTTGAATACAGTGCCGAATGGATGGAGCAGGAGCGTGAATTCTTTAAAACTTTAGATGAAAAAATCTCTTCCGCGACTACAGTGTTGATTGAAAGACAGAAATCTCTGCAGGAACATCAGGCCAAGGGGAGTCCGCTTCATAGTCTTGAAGATTTAAATTTGACAATAAATTACCAAAAAGAAGAAAAGAATAGATTTGAAGTGATGAAGCAGGATGCAGATTTTAAACTTCGAACAGATTCGGGTAATAAATCAAAAGTTCAGCAACTTTTACAGGAAATTCAAAAGCAGGAAAAAATTACGGATAACTGGAATAAGCTCTATAATGTTATAGGTTCAAAAGATGGTAAAAAATTCAGAAACATTGCTCAAGAATACACCTTGGATGTTTTGCTGTCTTATGCCAATGAACATCTCAAAACATTATCTAAAAGATATAAAATTCAACGTATTAAAGACACTTTAGGTCTTCAGGTTGTGGATATGGATATGGGGAATGATATCAGGGCTATTTATTCTTTGTCAGGAGGAGAGTCCTTTATCATCTCACTCGCCCTTGCACTGGGACTTTCTTCCTTATCCTCAAGTACCGTAAAAGTTGAATCATTATTTATAGACGAAGGATTCGGTTCTTTGGATTTAATTACCCTTAGCACAGTTATGGATTCTTTGGAGCGACTATATAACTTAGGCAGGAAAGTTGGCGTAATCTCGCATGTTCAGGAAATGACAGATCGAATTACTGCAAAAATAAAGGTGAATAAACTTTCGGGAGGAAAGAGTCGTATTGAAATAGTGTAGAAGTATTTTTTACTCCACTATTTGGGCATCCTTAAGCAGATAGGCCATTTTCATATAATCGTTTTCATTGAGTTCCAGGCGACCTTTAATAGTGACAGTGTTTTTGCTGTATGGAATGGGCTTTTTGGGGTAAACTTCCATTACTGATTCTGGGCCGGCGCCCTTGCAGAAAAAACAGGTGGCCGTTGGAAAGGCAGAGAGCATAAAAGTTGTGCCATTGCCCCTTTCGCCTACAGCGCCATGTACTATGTCATTAGGAATGATATAACCTTGTATTTCAATGATTTTATTGTCGTACTTTTTTATTTCCTGGGTAAAAATTGGTTTCATTGCCACATCATCAAGCATGGGGTCGTAAGTAATATTGAATCTAAGTTTTAAGAAAACTTCCCAAAGTCCACCAGCCGATTGGTTTAATACCTCTTCTTTGGTTTTGAACATTTCTTCGGGTTCTTTCATGGCATCGAAATCAGCGGAAGAATAGCCATCGGCATATTCAGTATAACCATCCTTGATTTTGGACTTATCGCTAATCATCAGAGATGGCTTTCTGGAATTGAAAAAATCCGCATCTTTTTTAAGAATGTCTTCTTTAGAGATATCTGTCATGGATACATCCTTTTTCCAAATGAGATCAGGTTTTAGGAACAAAACCAATGCGATTAAAACTGCTGCAAAGCCCAAATATTTGATGACATTAGTTGCCCTCATGAGATAAATTTTAGTAAAGTAGTAATTTGTTAATCAACAGTTTTGTTCTTGATAACAGTTCCATTAAGAAAGCTTTTAATATCCATTCTTTTTCGCTTGTCGGGCTGTAGCTCTAAAATTTCGACACTTCCATCAGTACAGGCTATTCTCAGATATTTTTTTCCATCTGTTTCAACAGAACCAGGAATTAAAGCAGTTGGCTCATTTATTTTTTTTGTTTTGTATATTTTCAGCT
>JBILRK010000127.1:0-6010 GCA_044372705.1 Saprospira sp.
ATTTATCAGTATAGCTTAAGCTTTCAGTATTCTTTTAACCCCTTAATTAGGTCAAAAAGTTCCTTCGAACTACAATCATAAAACAAATAATTGTATTTTAACTTTGTGTTATCTTTTAATATTCCTAACTTGTTTGCCACCTATCAAAAAGTTAAAATTGTCCTTTCAAATTCATTAAAACTGATGTCTGATAAATCGGAAAATGTAATAATGCTTGAAAATAGAATAAAGGAGCTTGAAGCCGAAATAGCCCGCTTGAAAGCTCAAAAATTCTATGCGGAACCATCTACCGTACACGAATATTCAGAAGTTGATGCCCTAGTTCGAGATGCTGAAAAAACTGTTGGGGAATATTTTTCGACAATGAATGTTGATCCTTCTAAAGCAAGAATTGATATTGCTGGACAACGTTACGTTTTGATGAGGGCTTCTTCGCTTTCGGTCGATTTCTTTAATACAATTTTGAAACTTTACGAAGATCATGGCGAGAAGGAAGCTTTTAGAATTGGACAAAGTTTTCTTTTCGATATTTCACATGTAATTGGCTTGGAAGATGCTGCCAATTTCCATGAAAAAATGAAATTGAACGGTTTCCTCGAAAAGTTAACCGTTGGGCCTGTTCATTTTGCTTATTCTGGTTGGGCTTATGTAGAAATATTGAATGACTCGAATCCAATTCCCGGAGAAGATTTTTTTCTACATTATAACCATCCCTACTCATTTGAAGCCGACAGTTGGTTGAAAGCCGGCAAGAAATCAGAAAAACCAGTTTGTATAATGAATGCAGGCTATTCATCTGGATGGTGCGAGTCGAGTGCAGAGCAAGCACTTACCTCTGTTGAAATAAGTTGTAAGGCCTGTGGTGATGATAATTGTTCATTTATTATGGCACCACCACACAAAATTGACGAATATTTAAAAAGGTTTGATCGTAATGCCAATCGTGTTAAAAATTACGATATACCCTCTTTTTTCATCAGAAAAGAAATAGAAGAAAAAATTAATGAAGCAAAGGAAAAAGCCGAGGCTTCTGAAAAAGCGAAAACGGAATTTTTGGCGAATATTTCTCATGAGTTAAGAACTCCACTGAATGCCATAATTGGTTATTCGGAAATGCTCAAGAAGTTAAATATAGAGAATGAAGTTTTAGAATATATTACCTACATTGATCAGAGCAGCAGGCATTTAAACAGAATTGTTGACGATCTGCTCGACCTTTCAAAAATAGATGCTGGTGAATTACTCATCGATTCCGTAATGGTAAATCTGCGTACTTTTTTCTATCAGCTGGCTCATGAAATCAAAATCCTTTCTGAAGATAAATGGGACTTACTCGATTTTGAATTTATTTTGTCGGAGGATTGTCCCGATGAAATTTTTATTGATATTACCAGGCTACAGCAAATCCTTTATAATTTATTGTCAAATGCGATAAAGTTTACATCAAGAGGTAAAATTAGTGTTAGCGTTGAACGCTATTACAACGAAAACCTGCTATTTAGCGTGAGCGATAGTGGTATTGGAATCGAAAAAGAGAAACATCAGGAAATATTTGAAATTTTTAAACAGGGAGATGGTAGTTTTACAAGAAATTTTGGCGGATCTGGTCTAGGGCTCAGCATTTGTAAAAAACTGGTAGAGCTGATGGGTGGTAAAATTTGGGTAGAATCTGAAGTTAATAAAGGTACATCCTTTTATTTTAGTTTGCCAATTCAAATACAAAAAGAGATTCAACCCCTCAAACCTGATTCAGTAAAACAGGATGCTGAGTTTTTACCTGCAAAAATTATTATAGCGGAGGATAATACAATGAACAGAAAACTCATGGAGCTGATTTTGAAAAAAGCAGGACATGAGGTATTTTCAGCAACTGATGGATTTGAATTATTAAATTTTTATAATGAAAATCAGGATACGGATTTGATTATTACAGACCTGCAAATGCCTGGTCTGAGTGGGATTGACGCAGTAAAGAAACTTAGGAAAGAATTTCATAATGCCAAGAATATCCCGGTCATAGCACTTACTGCTCATGCCATGCAAGAGGATAAAAATAAAGCATTGGAGGCTGGTTGCAACGCCTATTTGACAAAGCCTATTCAGCCACGATTTATTCTGGAAAAAATACAAGAACTGTTAAAAAAATAAGATGAATAAGATAAAACATCAGGTTTTTTGGCCTGCTTTTGCCTTGCTATTTAGCGCCTTAATTGTTAGTGTTTTATATCCAAAACAATTCTTAGATACTGTTACGGGCCTAAACGATCAAGTGCTAAATATATTTGGCAGCAGTTTTAGCATAGTTGTTTTGTTAATGGTATTTACTACTATTATTATTTGGTTTTCTCCAGTAGGTAAAATAAGAATTGGCGGTGAAATGGCAACCCCTTTACTCAATCGCTGGCGTTGGTTTGCCATCACATTATGTACAACAATAGCCACAGGCATACTTTTTTGGGGAAGTGCCGAACCCATTTATCATTTCAATAGTCCACCGCAGAGCAGCGGAATTGCTGGCGGAACAGAGGAGGCTGCAGTTTTTGCTATGTCAACGGTTTATTTGCATTGGACTTTTACACCCTATGCAATTTATACGGTGCCCACTGTCGCTTTTGCATTGGCTTTTTATAACTACAATTCCGGCTTCAGCCTGGCTTCCATGTTATTTCCATTTTTTGACAAAGCGAATGGAGAAGGGTTAAAGCCAAATAAAAGTTTATCATCGATTGTCGATGTAATTTGCCTTTTTGCCCTGGTAGCGGGCATGTCGGCATCTTTGGGCACTGGTGTGCTGACATTGGCTGGTGGTTTAAATTATTCCTTGGGAATAGAAAAATCTCAATTCCTTATTTTTGTTATTTGTCTGGTCACTGTCATTGCATTCGTTATATCTGCCTCGAGCGGGTTGATGAAAGGTATCAGAATTCTATCGAGTATCAATGTATATGCATTCATTGTCATTGCCTTATTTTTTTTATTTCTGGGGCCTTTACAAGGGATTTTATCAATTAGTTTAAAAGGCTTGGCGGCTTATTTTACCGGATTTTTTGAAAAAAATCTGTACAATGTAATACATCCAGGCGATGCCTGGGCTAATAGTTGGACCGTTTTTTTCTGGGCAGTCTGGATGGCCTGGGCGCCCATATCGGCAATGTTCCTTGGTCGAATTTCTCGTGGTTACAGGGTGAGGGAACTCATTTTGTTCAATTGGATTATACCCGCCTTGTTTTCGATGATTTGGATGTCAATTTTCAGTGGTACAGCACTTAGTTTTCAGTTGGATAAAACCGCCGATCTGACTGCGGTTTTAAATAAAGATGGCTATGAATCGGTGATTTATGCGATCATGAATTCTTATCCACTCAAGGCTGCTTTGTCATTATTTTTTATTTTTATAGTGTTTTTATCTTACGTTACAGCGGCCGATTCGAATACTGAGGCTATGAGTGCCATGAGTACCAAAAATATCAGTGCCGACTCTGCCTCTGCGCCCATGTTTCTAAAAATAATCTGGGGTGTTCTGATTGGAGCTACATCCTATATCATGATTAGTGCCGCCGGAGTGGATGGCATTAAAATGTTGTCGAACTTGGGTGGTCTGCCTGCGCTATTATTACTCACTGCAGTAACCATAGGCATGTTAAAATTATCAATCAGCAGTTTCTTTAAAAAATAGCACTTATGTTTTTGCCAAATATATCAAAAGAGGAAATCAACAGACTCGATCTTTTTCAATTCGAGGGTCAAATTCAGTTGGTTGAAGATGAAAAACATTTCAATACCGTTTTCGATAAAATCCATCAGCACAGTTTTGTAGGTTTCGATACCGAAACCAAACCCAGTTTTCAAAAGGGTGAAAAAAACTATGTTTCTCTGGTTCAGATTGCCATTCCCGATCATGTTTATCTGCTTCGGATTCACAAAACAGGACTCAAAAATGAGCTTTTGTCTTTTTTGGAAAACGAAAATATCCTAAAAATTGGCGTTGCTATCAGAAACGATGCACGAGAACTTCAACAGATTAACCATTTTAGACCAGCAGGTTTTTTGGAATTGCCCGATATTACTGAAAAAATTGGCATTGAAGCTAAGGGATTAAGAGGCCTTGCTGCTATTATTTTAAATGGCCGCATCTCCAAAGCAGCCAAAATTACCAATTGGGAAGCGGAAAGACTTACCGATAAACAATTGTCATATGCCGCAACCGATGCCTGGGTTTGTCTTCAAATGTATCAGCGTCTGCATGAATTGGGATTTATAAACAGATGATAATGGAAGAAAAGTTTTCGCTAAAAGACCAACTTTATAATCCGACAAAGATCGCCTTTTTGTCCACTGTTATACAAAAGGTACATGAAGATTTTGATACTGAGTCTTTTGAAAATGAAATCAATGCGCAGTTGCCGGCCCTAGAATTAAAAGCCCGCATGCATGCCATTGCTGCCTCACTAAAAAATCATCTTCCTGCCGATTTTAAAACAGCAAGTAATATTTTATTAAAAGCCCTTCCAGCGCCACTCGACGAGTCGAAAAGCGATAATGATTTTGGTGATTTTATCTATGCGCCCTTTGCTCATTTTGTTGCATCAAATGGTTGTAATGCAGATGATCTATATTTTTCGCTCGAGGCACTTAAAGAAATTACCAAGCGCTTTTCGGTAGAATTTGCCATCAGGCCATTTCTGAATTATTTTCCGGAACAAACCCTTAGGGAGTTGGAAATTTGGGCCAGTGATAAAAATTATCATGTGCGCCGCCTTGCCTCAGAGGGCACAAGACCCAAACTGCCCTGGGCCGAGAAAATCAACATCAGGCCGATACAGGCGCTACCGATACTGAATTTGTTGTTTAGCGACCCAACCCGCTACGTTACGCGTAGCCTGGCAAACCACTTGAATGACATTTCTAAAATTGATCCTGAGCTTGTTTTGTCTCTTTTGCAACAATGGCAGGAAAAGGGGAGTCAGGCGGATAAGGAAATGGAATTTATTAAAGCACATGCCCTGCGCAGTCTGGTAAAATCGGGACATGATAAGACCTTGGCCTATCTTGGATTTGCTGCAACAGAAAATGTTATACTCAAAAATCTGGAACATAGCAGTTCCTTTTTAATCGGAGAAAACTTAGCGTTCAGTTTTGCCTTATTTGCTGAGGAAGATTTGGATCTTGTGATTGATTACATCCTTTACTTTTGTAATAAAGCCGGCAAAACGAGCAATAAAAAGGTGTTCAAACTCAAAAAAATAGCCTTAAAATCTGGGATTGAGCAGCGCGTCTCCAAAAAGCACCCCTTCAAAGCCAATATGAGCACCCGTAAGCTGTATCCTGGCCTGCATAGAATTGAAATTCAGGTAAATGGAAGGGTAGTGGGGGCAGGGGAGTTTGTGGTGGAGTGAGGTTTGGTTCTAAAATAGATTATTACCACTCATCTCGCAATTCTTTTTGAATTTGAAGAGGATCTTTTTTTAACTTTATTTTTCCGCAATACTTTGAAATCAACTCTCTTGATTTTAATACTTTACCACTCTTGAGAACCTCAAGAATAGGAATAAAAGTTTCGTCAAATTTTGGGATCTCCATAGGGTGCGGTGTTAGCAGACAATTTTGTTATACTATCAATATTAAATGTAGGATTTTAAGTTGCTACTTTTTAAATTATGGGTCAAATTAAACACACTTTTTAATTGGTTATATTTAGAGATAATGAAACCTGATTTTTTAATTCAGGAAGGTCATTTTCAAGTATGGCCCATATAATTATATTATCAACACTATCGTATCCGTGAATGAATAAGTTTCTTAAATCCACAATTCTTCTTGAATTAGGTATGTTTATATCTGGAAAGTTTTTTAATATTTTATTTGTAGCTTCACCTATTATTTCCAATTCTCTTTCCACCGCACGACGCAGTAATTTATTGGTCTCATATTTATCAAAATTACTATCTTCTCCTAAAAAGTCATAGATAGAGTTAATTGAATTTACAATAACATATAGATACATTTTAAC
>JBILRK010000128.1:0-5976 GCA_044372705.1 Saprospira sp.
CGAAAGCTGAAAAGAAAAAAGCAAAAATAAAAACAATCCAAAAATAACTGGAATAACAAAATATTTCATGTATACTGGAGCAGATATAACAGGGAAATTTCCTGTTGAAATCAATTACTTACTTTTAATAACCGAAACTTTAATAAGTCTGCAATTAAATGTTTGCAATGCTAAAGTAGCTATTTTTTTAACTACTGCTGCTTTTCCAGACAAATAAAATATAGCAGAGGATTTTGCTAGGATTAAGGGGCAAATGCTGATTTGTTCTTTCTTCTAAAGTAAACAAATAAAATCGTCAGGGCAAGCAAAATGATCCCTGCGATCAGATAATAATTAAAATTACCAACCTTTTCAATTTTAATAGCAGAATAATCCCCCAACTGTATAAAACAAGCCCACAATGCAGGATGCGCAGCCATATCATTCGAAGTCTCGAGATATTTAATTTTTGCCTCTTGCAAAGCCTTGTCTTTTTGTTGTCCTGCTTCTAGATTTGTATAAAAATTTCCAATAAGTTCTGATGCTGATTGATCATTTAATTTCCACAAAGTCATCACGATAGAAGGTACCCCTGCATACATGAACCCTCTGCCAATGCTCAATACCCCTTCACCTCGTTGATATTTTCCTGCACCAGTTTCACAAGCCGAAAGTACAACCATCGAAGCATTTAGTTTTGACTGTTTTATCTCATAAGCATAAAGAAAATTGTCCTCTTCTTTATTACCGTCTTCAGTGAAAACCAGACTTGAAAATTCTGGTTCCTTTTCATCAATCAATCCATGCATGGCAAAATGTAAAATGCCATATTCATGAGCATTTTCTTTCCACGTCTTTTCCGAAGCATTCATTTTAGATGGATAAAAACCCTTATATCTATTTTTCAACATTTTAAACTCTTTTTCTGCACCTGGCAATTCTCCGATTCCTGATCTTAGATTTTTTTCCTTGCCAGTACGATAAGGACTGACAGAAGATTCAGAATTTTCAGCTTTTTTAATGTATGAAGGTGCCATTGCATATACCCTACCATTTAATTGCTTTTTAAATTGTTGATGTCGCAACCACAGCTCTGCAGAATAATCGTAATTGATAGTATAATCCTTGAGCAGATATGGTAAGCTCTTGTAGTTTGGATTCTTTGTTTTAACATCAGCTGTCAACAATGCCTCGAATGGCAAATAAGATAAGCTTCCATCATTGATAATTACAAGGCGTTTTCCTTTGTCTTTGGGACTTAAATAAGGCCCTAACCAAAAGTTATAGAGTTCAAAAGCCGATTTTTTATATTTTTCGAAATATTCCTCGGGCTGTTTCATTGCATAGGGCAAATCTGAAACTAACTTTTGAAATTCCAAAACCCTATTGTTAACTGTACTATCGGCTATTATCTGATGACAATCGAAGGAGTTATTTCTTATCACAAAAACAAAACTTCGGTATTTTCCCTGAAAATATTCTATCATCACTGTACTGTCACCAAGCTTCGACATAATGTCCTTAGGTTTTATTTTCAGTTCAGGATACTTCAACTGATAATAAGAGGGATAATTTTGCCTGAGTAGAGCAGTGATTTTTTCAATTTCCTGTTGAATTTCAAATAATTCACTATCGTATTCAGCTATTTTTGCTTTGTTTTTTTCATTGTCTGCATCTCTCTTTTGTTTTTCAATAAATATTGCATATTTCCTCAGTTCGTTTTCCTTTTCAATTAGGCTATCAGGCACTCCAGCAAAACGTGAGGCAGTTTTTTCCTGTAAGGATTCGTATAACAGAATAGATCTACTAAGTTCCGACATCAAAAAAGCCTCATGCTTGTACTTTTCATCTTTTTCTTCCTCAGCTGTCAATAAGGCATAATAAATAGCGTGTTGAAATAGTGTGTGTGCTCTATCGTTCAGCCAGAATAATTTTGACTGATAATTTACAGATCGAGTAATTTCAATAAAAGCATTAATTCCAACATTTGTAGTATTAAATATGTCGATAGCTTTTACGTCATTTAAATTGTTTACTCGCATGCTATCCAAGATTATTGACTTTAGGCGCAGTTCATTAACCATTAGGTCGAGGTCATTAATTGATTTCATTTCAGGATTATTCCTAAAATCTGTTGACACAAATTCAGCGTTTGTATTTGCAATAATTGCCTTTTGAATGTATTCAATAGCCTTTATATAGTTTTTTTCTCTTGTAAAATGATTTGCATAGGAATAGAAAAAATGAGAAATTTTGTAATTTTTTTTCCCATATTTATCAAAGAAAAAATCTTCTGCTTTTTCAAAATAATACCTTGCTTTTTCAAAATCTTCTGCAGCTGAGTAAATTTTGCCTAGCACTTCCAATGTCTTTTCTTTTTTTGTTTTTGATTTTTCAAGTAAATCAATGAGTTTATCTGCACATCTGAGCGCACTATCAGGTCTATTAGTTTTAACAAAAAAATATGCCATGCTTTCATATGCTGAAATTTGGTCTTTCAATACTGGTTTTTCTGCACTTAATGAAAAGTCAATTGCTTTTTTAAATTCAACATAAGCTTCATTGTTACGATTAAGATCATTTAGACATTTACCTAGATTCTCATAAATAACTGATGATTCATTTTCATAAGATTCTGTTATCAAAGACTTTGCTTCCTCGTAGAATTTCAGACCTTTTTCAAAATCCTCCAGTTCATTGTAATTCACTGCAATATTATTCAATGCAATTTTATAATCTGAACTATTAAATGGCTTGCTCTTTTTAATAATTTCCAAACAAATCAAAGATGATTTGAGAGCAAATTCATGATCTCCAATTTCTTGGTATATCTCGTTACAGACAAAATAATAGGAAAGTAAATCAAAGTGTTGTGGCTCTTTTGTTTTAGTAAGACTCTGATGAGCTTTATTAAGGTATTTAATTGCTAATAAATATTCATCGGCATAAAAGAAATTCTGAGCAATAAAGGTATGGTACATTACTTCATAATTCCAGTCCTTGAGTATTTCAACTTGTTTCATTGTTTTTGAATAGTAGTATTCAAAAGAATCAACATTCATTTCAAATAAAAACAAACTGGAAAGGGAAAAATAGTATTCCTGCAAGAAATAAGGGTCTTCTTTAAATTCTTTCCATAACAAATTAAATTGTTTTATCCTTTCAGAATATTCAATATCGCTTCTTGTGGTCCAAAGAGCCAATTCCTTTCCCAATACCGACTGTAGAGAGGTATTTATATTTTTTTGCTGTGCCAGTTTTCTTGCTTTTTCGTAATAAATTGCAGCAGAATCAAATTGTTCCGCCTCTGCAAAGCTATTAGCTTTTGATAATAATTCGTCAACTTGGAAACTTGTCTTCGGGACTTGAAAAGAAAAAAAGAAAAGAATTCCAAAAGTGATAAATAATTTGAAGGGGAAAATATTTTTCATGAATATCACTATTTTGAAATCCTAATTAAGATTAACTACCTAATAATTGCTCACAAAGTAATCAACTTTAACTTCTTTCTAAAATTCTATTTTGTTTTGAATACTGTTTTTTCTTATTCTGAAGTAAAAATACAAAACACCAATTGCACTTAAAAAGAGTCCTACGAAAATAAGATAATTGAAATTGCCAACCTTTTCAATTTTAATAGCAGAATAATCCCCCAACTGTATAAAACAAGCCCACAATGCAGGATGCGCAGCCATGCCATTGGACTTCTCGAGATATTTTATTTTTGCGTTTCGAAGGGCCTGATCCTTTTGCTGACCATCCTGCAAATTGGCATAAAAATCAGCAATAAGATCTGAAGCAGACTGATCGTTGAGTTTCCACAAGGTCATTACTACCGATGGCACTCCTGCATACATAAATCCCCTACCCAAGCTTACAACACCCTCTCCACCCTGATACATTCCAGCACCTGTTTCACAAGCTGACAAAACAGCAAGAGAAGCATTCAAGTTTAACTCTTTGATTTCATAGGCATAAAGAAAATTATCTTCATTTTTATTGCCGTCTTCTGAAAACACCAAACTCGAAAATTCAGGTTCATTTTCGTCAAGAAGTCCATGCATGGCAAAATGTAATATGCCATAATTAGATGCTTCATTTTTCCAATTCTTCTCTGAGGCGTCAAACTCATCAAAATACTTACCCTTGTAATTATTTTTTAGCATTGAAATTTCTTTACTTGCCCCAGGCAAATCTTTTACACCTCCTCTTTGTCTAACTTCTTTTTCACTTCTAAGCTGTCTGTAAACAACTGTAGAATCATTTTCTCCATCTGTATAAGATGGACCCATTGCCAGAATTTTTCCATTTAACTGCCTTTTGGGTTTTCTATGATCGAGCCAAAGTTGAGCGGAATAATTATAATTCACAGTATAGTCATTCATTAAATAGGGCAATTTTGAATAATCAATACCATTTGATATTACAGGTTTTTGGGTCAACAATGCCTCAAAAGGCAAATATGAGAGCGTTCCGTCTGCAATTATTACCAATCGTTTTGACCTATCCTCGGCTTTTAAGTATGGCTTTAACCATAAATTGTATTGTTCTAGCGCAGCATTGCTGTATTTTCTAAAATATTCTTCCGGGCTTTTGATGGCATAAGGCAAATCGGCTACCAATTTTTGTAAATCCAAAACACTATTTGTCACGGTACTGTCGGCAATAACCTGATGACATTCAAAAGCGTTGTTTCGAAGTACAAAAACAAAGCTGCGGTTTTTGCCCTGAAAATATTCCAGGATTGTAGTTTTGTCATCCAATTTTGTAGTAATATCGCTGGGCTTAATATTTAACTCCTGATATTTCAGACGATAATATTCAGGGTAGCTTTTCTTCAGTAAGGATCTTAAGCTTTCAATATTTATTTGAATTTCTAACAACTCCCTGTCAAAAGCAGATATAAGTTGGCTATCCTTCTCTAATAAGGCATTGTTTCTTTTTTTCTCAAGGCTATAAAACAGTCTTTTTAAACTATTTTCTTTATCAGTCAAACTGTCTGGCACTCCAGCAAAACGAGCTGCAGATTTTTCCTTTCGCGATTCAAAAAGCAGAATAGATTTGCTTTTTTCAGCAAGTAGAAAGGCTTGGTCCTTATACTTATTATTTTTTTCCTCTTCTGCTACTAAAAGTGCATAATAAATCGCCTGTTCGAATATGCGAACAGATTCTTTGTTAAGCCAATATGATTTAGAAGCAGCGTGCTGCACATTTTGATTAATGTATAATATCAAATCGACAGAGGCAACTGCAGCATTATACACGTCTAAAGACTTTATACCAGCCAATCCGTTTATTCTCATGCTGTCCAACAAAGCAATTTTAGTGTTCAATTGGTACAACATTAAATCCCGGTCAATTACTTTACTAACATCAGGATTCTGCCTGATATTCAAACTGTCAAGATTTTCAGTAGTATTCGAAGCGATTGCCTCCTGAATGAGTTGAGCGGCTTTAATATGTTTTTTTTGATTCTTATAAACATCGCTTAAATTAGATAGCGCACGGGAAACTTCAGGGTGTTTATCGCCTAATTTTTTTCGATAAATACTCAATGTTTTTTGGAAGTAATATCCTGCCTTATTGAAATCTTTTTCATTTAAGGCAAGCTTTGCGAGCCTGTCATAGGTAGAAGCCTCACGGTAACTAGATATTTTTTGCAATTCCAGCAATCTATTGCAAAAGTAGTTCGCACTATCAAGTTTATTCAACTTTATATAAATAGCAGCAAGCCCCTGAATGGAAGTTATTTTATTCTGAATGTCAGTTTGACTATTTCCGTTAGAATAAAGTAAAGAGGATTTAAAAGGTTCAACAGCTAATCTTATATCAGAGAAATGTTTCAATTTAAATAAGCCTATATTATTATATGAAATGGCAATACCAGAATTTTGATCAAATTTTAAGCTAAGTTTTAAGCTTTCATTGTGATATTTTTCAGCACTTTCAGAATCTTCCAGATATTCATAGATTACTCCCAGATTATTAAGGTTGTAT
>JBILRK010000129.1:0-5971 GCA_044372705.1 Saprospira sp.
GGAGGACTAATACTTGCCTTTCCATTTGTAATTTGGGAATTGTGGAAATTTGTAAAACCCGGTCTTTATTTCAAAGAAGTGAAGGCTGTTAGGGGCGTGGTATTCATAACAAGTAGTCTATTTCTTTTGGGCGTAGCCTTCGGCTATTTTGTATTAGCACCATTTTCCATTAATTTTTTAGTGGGATACAAGCTCCCGATGGTAAATGAAACTGATAGCTTTATTAAGGCAGGATCTTTTATCAATTACATGATTATGTTTACACTGCCAGCTGGTATCATTTTTGAACTGCCGGTTTTTGTCTATTATTTGGCTAAGATAGGTTTGGTGAATGACAAGGTGATGAAAAAGTACCGCAAGCATTCCATCGTGGTTATTTTGATAATTGCAGCTGTAGTAACTCCACCCGATGTGCTTTCTCAGGTTTTAGTGGCGGTGCCGGTATATTTTTTGTACGAAATAAGCATTGGGATAGCTGCCAGACAGTCTAGAATCAGAGAGAAGGAAATTGGGTTGAATGAGGACCTTGCAGAGGATGAATGATCTTAGTATGAAATCGTACTCAACATATTTTTTCTTTTTATTGCTGCTTTTATCGCAACATTTTGCTTTTGCTCAAAAATTGCAGAACAGGGAACTCCTTGTTTTTCCAAAAAACTTTGAAGTAAAACATAAATGTATTTTCGAAAATGATAAGCCTTTTCTAGTCATTGCTGTGCCTGCATACAATTATCGACTAAGTTTGAAGGCCTATAGTGAATATCCCGGAAAGGCTCAGCTCCTGTGGCAGTCAGAACCCGAATTCAGAGATTCAGTGTCAGAAATCAGGCATTTGATTCCATTGGACCTAACAAATAGTGAATTTGCCCTTGAGATAAAAATTATTAACAGCAATAATCAGTTATTGTACCAGGACCTTGCCTATGTATCGGCATCTGATGTCAATACTCAAATTTATCTTTGTGATATTAACAATGTACCGCTATTGGATAATTACCTGAAAGGGGAGGATTTTTTCAAAATTAGTCACAATAAAGAAGGGGTATTAAAATTTCATCTAAGCTACTTTCCCGATCCTGCGGCTCCGGCACCAGCTCCGGCCAGCGCAAATAATGGGTTTTTTAATCCAGAAAAAGATAAGGCTCAACAGCATTTTACGGTAAATCGAGGTAGGGAAATAAAACTTTCGGAAAAGGGGATATTTTATGTGCAGGTTGATACAAATTCCGGAGATGGAATTTTTACTGCTTATTATGGCGAAGATTTTCCCTCATTGAGTAATGTGGCTGAATTGGTATTGGCAACTCGCTACATTACCAAAAATGAAGAATACAATAAAATGACCTCTGCCGCTAGTATGAAGGCTGCGTTGGATGAATATTGGTTATCCAGAAATAAAAATGAACAAGAAGCCAAAAGACTTATTAGTTTGTATTACAACAGAATGAAAGAGGCTAATCGTCGATTTAGCTATGCCAAAGAAGGTTGGAAAACAGATATGGGGATGATTTTTACAATTTTTGGTAAGCCGCAGATTGTTAGAAAATATGAAGATAAAACAATCTGGTATTACAGTCATTCCAATGGCAGAGACCCGGTAGAGTTTGTTTTTCAAAAACTAAAGGGACAGTATCTACTGGAACGATCCAGCTATTTAAAAGAACCATGGAACGCTGAAATTATAAAATGGCGTCTTGGAAAGGCAAATTAGTTGAAAAGGACTTTATCAGTATGGGAACTCTTTGGACCTAATCGGGGTTTTCTATTTGATTTTGAATAAAAAATATAAACCAATGAAATTACTGGATAAAGTGGAGATTGTAAACCGCCGTGCTCGTCATGAGTACGAGTTTGTTTATACACTCGAAGCTGGGATCATGTTGCAGGGAACTGAAATAAAATCAATTAGAATGGGTCATATCAATTTGAGCGATTCTTACTGCGTCATTATTGACGGACAATTGTATCTCGATAAATTACATATTTCGGAATATGCAAATGGCACCTACAACAATCATGAGCCACGCCGACGTAGAAAGTTACTAATCAAATCTTCCGAATTAAAAAAATTGCACGCAAAGGTGAAAGAACGTGGATATACCATTGTTCCTTACAGAGTTTATATCAATGAAAGAGGTTTTGCCAAGGTTGAAATTGCCCTTGCAAAAGGTAAAAAGGACTACGATAAGCGTGAAAGTATCAAAGAAAAAGACGTAAAACGGGACCTTGAAAGAGGTGTAAAAGATTATTGATGCAAAAATTGAAAGAACTACATCATAGCGGTAGTCTTCATCCTTTTGGAGTCTATAGCAATCTGATTGATCAACCTAGCACAAAGCTTTGGGATGGCAGTGGCACTGTATTTAGCCCACGTCGTACCAAAAGAAAAACCTGGCTTTTTATAGGAGCCGCTAATGCAGACCTCTTTATTGGTTTTGCCATAGTCGATGCCGGTTTGCTATCCAAAGCATTTGCCTATGTATATGACCTGAAAAATAATAAATTGCTGGAAGATGGAATAGATGTGCCATTGGGTTTCCCAAATAGTTTTGACCCCAATCTTTTTTCGGAGTGGAAATTGAAAAATTTTTGCATTAAAACCGAAAATGGAATCATGCAGGCTTCCTATTCGGGAAGGAAATTCAGTCTAAACCTGGAAATTGCACTAAATGAAAATGGGTTAAGCTTTATTTGTCCTTCTAAAAAGGAGCGACCTTTTCATTATACCTATAAAAATATGCTTTTGAAAGCAAAAGCAAGTTGGACAGAGGGCAATGTTTTAGTTAAAAATGATGAATTATTCGGAGCAATCGATTTTTCTAAAGGATATCCCCCCAGGCATACCTTTTGGAATTGGACCTCGTTTATGGGCAAAACCGAAGATGGTAGAGCAATAGGGATGAATCTGGTCGATGGTTTTAACGGAAATATTGAAAATGTAATGTGGATTGACGGGGAACACAGAATTCTAGGAAAAATGCTGTACGATTATCAGCCGCCTATCGCTACATCCAAATGGGAAGTAAATGCTGCCGATGCCTCAATACAGCTAACTATGCTACCCAAAGGTGCACGTAAAGAAAATATCAATGTGCTGCTCATGAAAAGCAGGTTTACCCAGGTTTATGGCCCTATTGAGGGGTTTATCCGTGAAAATGACAAGCTTGTAAAAGTCAGTGGTTTTGGGGTGATGGAAGAGCATGAAGCCTTATGGTAGTCCTTGAATCTTTTGTCAATTGGAACAATCTAATAATATAACCCGAAAATAGTGCTTCGTACTCCCTAGGTTCAATAAAATCTGACTGCTCTAGATTATTTTATTAACCGAGAAGTCTTAGATTTCAAAAACGTTGGCATAGGTTTTAAATCTTCCGCAACATCAAGCATCAAATACAGTCCCTAGATCAATCTCCAAATCGGGAAAAATTACTGATTTAAATTTTTCTGTATAAGGCTTTGAACCGATGTATTCACCATTTTCATTTAGTGAATAAATGGTAACATATTTGTCAACTGGCTGTACAATCCAATATTCCCTAACTCCACTTTCTTGATAGACCTCAAATTTATTTTGAAGTTCTTTTTTTGAATTACCAGGAGATAAAATTTCGATAATTAGATCGGGAGCTCCCAAACAACCCCTTTCTTCTAATTTTGCTTCATCGCAAACTACACAGATGTCTGGTTGTACAACTGTGATAATCTGTTCATCAGATAGTTCATTTTTTTTAATGGGCAATCTGACATCAAATGGCGCGTGAAATAAATTACAAGGTTTATTTTTTAGGTAATTAAAAAACAATCCTATCAATCTTGTAGAAGTCCTTTGATGATTTAAACTTGGTGCGGGTGCCATCTTATAGATTACACCTTTGATGAGTTCTATTGTTTCATCAAAAGACCAATTCAGGTAATCGGCATAAGTATATTTTTTATTGATATCCAAATTGAAATGACCCATAATCCAGCTTTTTTAATTGTTATACAAATTTAAGCATAATAATATAAAAAACAAAACCCCATACAGTTTGTCAGTACAGGGTTTTAAGAATTTATAGTGATTTATCTTAAGCCAAATCAATTTCCTTACAAAGATAAACATCCTGAACTGCTTCGATGATGCCTATACCTTCATTGATAGGTTTTTGGAAGGCCTTGCGACCCAAGATTAGTCCAACACCACCAGCGCGTTTGTTGATAACCGCAGTCTGAACAGCATCAGATAAGTCATTGCCACCAGCAGCACCGCCCGAGTTGAGCAGACCTACGCGACCCATATAACAGTTGGCTACCTGATAGCGACAAAGATCGATTGGGTGGTCGGTGCAAAGCTCGCCGTACATTTTTTTATGGCTTTTGGCAAAGTTCAAAGCAGTGAAACCGCCATTGATTTCAGGTAATTTTTGCTTGATGATGTCTGCCTGAATTGTTACACCCAGGTGATTGGCCTGTCCAGTAAGGTCGGCAGCAACATTGTAGTCTTTACCGTCTTTGCTGAATGCATTGTTGCGGGTGTAGCACCAAAGGATAGTTGCCATCCCCAATTCATGCGCATATTCAAAAGCTTCGGCGATTTCAATAATCTGACGGCTCGATTCTTCAGAGCCAAAATAAATCGTGGCACCAACAGCAACAGCTCCCATATCCCAAGCCGATTTTACCGTTCCAAACATAATCTGATCGTACTTATTTGGATAGGTCATCAGTTCATTGTGGTTGATTTTTACAATGAAAGGAATCTTGTGTGCGTATTTTCTGGCCACAGATGCCAATACACCATAAGTGGAGGCAACACCGCTACAGCCCGACTCATGAGCTAGTTTCACAATATTCTCCGGGTCGAAATAGATAGGATTGGGCGAAAATGAAGCTCCTGCGGTATGCTCGATTCCCTGATCTACCGGAAGGATAGACACATAACCTGTACCACCCAAACGGCCATGCCCGTATAGCTCCGCAATTGAGCGAAGTGTTTGCAAATTTCTATTGGAATCTTTCCATACAGTGTCGATAAATTCGGGATGCGGACGATAAAGCGATTCCTTTGAAAAAGTAGTTGACTTGTATTCAAGCAGGTGTTTAGATTGTTCATCGCCCAAGAGGCCCGTGATTTTGTTCAACAATGACATAGAAGAGATTTTTACAGGTTATTTGTTAATTGTTGGCGCAAAAATAACAATTTAACTATAATTGAGATAAGATAGCTCTAAAAATTACTTTTCATTTTTCAATGAGTCGGGATGAACTACCCGTACCGTTCTAGTACTGTCGAGTAGGGTAGAATCAACAGTAGGGGTTGCAGCCACGCCTGAAACACCTGTATACGAAGTAAGGTACCACTCATTGCTTGCCTTATTCAGACTGAACTCCATTTCTATGGAAAAAGATTGTTTTACAATAATCTGTTGTTTGATCAGGTCGTCTGCAATTTCAATATTTTGAACCACATAGTCCGGATTGTTCTTTTCAACTGGTTTGAGAATTACCCAGTCTTCCTTTTCTATGAGTTCAGGGATGCCATTTTCTTGTACCTTGCCGGTAATTGGAAAATCAATTCTCGAAAGCTGAAATTCAATATCGCTATAGAATTTATCGATAAATACAGAGAAATCTTCCCTGCCTTTTTTATCTTTTTTTACACCTGAACAGGAAAAAAGGATTAGACTGGCGAAGGAAAATGCCAGTATGCTCAAAAATATTTTTTTCATTTTGTCGATTTTATAAAATGTACAGTTATAATGAATATTTATAGTTTAGTTACAGTGCAAAGCAGAAAATCTTCGAGTAGTTCACGATAAGTTGCAGTATACATTGTATCAATTTCATTTTTAGATATCCTTGCATCAAAATTAGCGCCCTTTACTTGATAGTTTCCCTCCCAATGTAAAATTAGATTTTTCCGATAGTCCAATTTGCCCTCATTATCTGCTTTAAACATTGCTTCTTTTACGCCCCAATGTACATGCGCAGT
>JBILRK010000130.1:0-5968 GCA_044372705.1 Saprospira sp.
GGGCATTCAAGCATCTAAAGTTTATGCCATACGCTATTCTGATGCGGTAAAACTTGACTCTTTCACAGCAGGCATCTTTGCCAATGCAATCATCTTCAAGCCTTAAGCGTCTAGAGTAAATTTTATATAAAAATAAATGACTTGCATCATTTTTCAATATGATTCAAGTCAGTTGCAATATTAATCTAGCTCATCTTTTTAGATGATTTAGACCCATATCTTTGTATCGTTGAAAGGGGGGAAATCAAATTTTGGATAATATAACATTTATTATAAAATAAAAATCTGATAGGATTATGGCGACTAAACATCTTTTTTTGAGCGATTTACACTTTAGCTACAAGCTTTGGGCAAATGAAATAGCTTTTTTTAATCAGGAAATTAGCCTATTCGAGGGGTATTTGGCAGAAATTGCAAAAAGATGGACTGACCAAGAAGTCCTTGCAGAATTGGAGCACTTTCAAAGTCAATTTATTATTCAGAAAGAACAGGCAGATATCTTAGAACATGACATTAAAATTTTTCAACAAGATATGTCTCAGTATGCCAAGGAAAATGAGACAGGCATAGAACACAAATATTTTGATTCAAAAGCCAATGAAACGGGTTTAATTTCAAATAGGGTGGAGACTTACAAGTCAATTTATTCTGAACTAAAAAAGGAATTTAGGGTGTATCTGTCAAAGTACATGTAAAACGATAATATATTGTTCAAACCTTTAAAAATTAAGATTATGTCAAATTTAATTGAAAAAACTGAAGGTAGAAAACAAGCTTTTCTACAATATAACATGAATATGTTTGATGTTATACTCCGATACGCAGCGCTTATGATTATTGTTATTATTGGCGGAGCCTTGGGGTCAATTCCTGTTATGCTTTTGGGATTACCATTTTTTTTCAGTGCAATCTTAGGCTGGAGTCCAATATTTTATCTGCTTGGAATCAATCATCATGATTCCAAAAATGGGATGACCTAACATTCAATTTTATAATACTTATCGGTATTGATTTATGTTTTTGGCAAAACTTAAAGATATTACTTTTGTTAAAAATCATTAAATGGCACATTATGCTGTTTTTTAGCTAGAATCTTTTGCATTATTAAATTTAAATCACATAAAACCAAAACTTTATGAGTAACTTATTAGCAAATATGATGAACCGACCAGTATCGGATATCATGACAAAAAAATTGATTACGGTAATTCCAACCGATTCGCTTAAATTAGTAAATGAAATTTTTGAGCAGCACAATATACATCATGTATTAGTGGTTCGTCATCTCGAATTAGTAGGAATTATTAGTAAAACAGACTTTTACAAAGCAATTCATGGCGCAAGACTTGAAAGTGCTGAAGTTGCAGCTGCAGAGAATGAAGCAATTCTCAGCAAGTTTAAAGCTGAGGATTTGATGACAAAACAGATTGCTAAGATTGGACCCAATGAGAAAATAGGTACTGCTGCCGAGATATTCTTAGAGAACTATTTCCATGCTATACCAATCGTTAATGAAGCTAATGAATTAGTGGGAATTGTTAGTAACTATGATGTCCTCAAAATGTTCTTCCACGAAGCTTATCCGGATCAGGAATTGAAAAAGATTGTATAATATCTCAATAACCTTATACTTAAGGACTGTCATAAACTGGCAGTCCTTTTTTTGTAAAAAAAACTGGAAAGTTAAACAAAGAAAATTGAATAAACAAGTACCTTTTTAATAATGTGATATATAATAGTTTTTATTTAGTTAGGCCTTTTTTATTGTAAAATAAATCCTTATTTTGCCGCGTCAAGTTATAAAACGATAAAACATTACATAATTCCATGGGAGCAACGGAAATCGAAAAAGTTAAACTTCTTCAGCAGAAATCTAAAGATTGGTTAGATAATTACAAAAAATATGGATTGGCAACCGATCCTGAGGCCTCTAAGCAATACAAACAAATCACAGTTGTTCTCGATAAATGTAAGAAAATCCTAGAGAAAGAAGCCAAAAAAACGGTGTCAAAAGCCGAAATTGGCTCTGTTCAGGTTTCGGAAACAGCAAAAAAGCTAAGAGCAGCCGAGAAGTTGAAAGAACAGGAATTGAAATCTTTTGCCAAAGAAACCTCAAAGGATACTAAAAAGCTTTTGAAGGATCTTAAAAAAGATGATAAAAAATCAGCTCTGAATACCGAAAAGATTGAAGATGCACTAGAGAGATTCAAAGATATAGCCGTCCTCTTTGTTGAAAACAATATCGATGATATTTTAAAAGGTATTGAAAAATTTGACAAAGCCGTTTTAAAAAGAGCTCAAGAATTTATCAGCAAGGCCGAAGCATTTATCAAAATTGCAGCTGCCCTTGGTGACGATGCACTTAACGATAAAATCAAAAAGGTTGAAGGCTGGATAGCCGCTGCAAAAAGGGTAATTGAAATGGTGAATGCCGTAGATAAATACCTGAAAATGTGGAGAGATATTTCTGTTGATTGGATGGAAAAAGGTGTAAAAGATGTTGTAAGTGGTGTTAAAATCATAGGAAATATAAGTAATGTAGTTATCACTGAGGCCTCCGATTTGAAAAAAACATTGGATAACTTTATCAATGAAGCTAAAAAGTTTGGAGATGCTTCGCTTGATGAAAAAATTAAAAAAGCCGAAGATTGGTTAAAATCTACCAATACTGTTCTTGACAAAGCTGGAGCTATTGTAAATGATATCTTTAAAGATGCCGACAAAAATAGTTTGCCTGATTGGTACGACCTTTTATCGCATGAATGGGACAAGCTAGCTGTAAAGGATTTAATCCCTGGGAAATTAGACGAGGCGATATTTAAGAAACTGGATGCTTTTAAATTAAAAGTTGATGAATGGGTTAAAAAGGCTAGTGCAGAGCTTAGTCCTGCGCTAAAAGACAAACTTGATAAAGCCAAATTGTGGCTCAATAATATTCAAACATTAGTTGAGCTTAGTAAAAAAGGAAAAGAATTTGTTGATGACCTCAAAAACAAAGACTTCAATGCTGTTTATGACAAACTAAAGTCGATGTGGTCTGAACTGGATAAGACGGACGATATTTTTGCCGGTACTGATATTGATAATAAGTTACTTGATAAGCTAAAGGAGCTCAAATCCAAAGCTGAAAACTTTGCATCTTTGGCCAACTCGCTTATAAAGAAACTGCCTGGAGGTGAAAAACTTGGAGATGTTGAAAGTTGGATTAAAAAGGCAATGGAAATTGCCACCGAAATGGCAAAGGGGGAAGATGTTATTGGTAACTATCTTGAACTGGCAAAACAATGGGCTGAGGGTGAAATCAAAAAAGTAGTTGATGGTGCAAAAGAATTGACAGCAGAAGCTGCAGGTCAGGTTTCTGGCTTTGTAAATGAAGTTAAAAAATTTATGGCGGCTGCCTCAACAATGAAAAAAGGTAATTTGGCCGACAAAATTACAGCAGCCGGCGATTGGATTAAATCATCAGAAAGCATCTTGGATAAAGCATCCGATCTAATTGGTTTAGCCTTGGCTGATACTGATAAAAATAATCTGCCCGACTGGTATGACAAACTTTCGAAATCATGGGATAAAATTTTAAATGGTAAAGATCTTATTCCGGGAATGGATTTCGATGATGCCCTCCTTGGAAAGCTTAATATTTTCAAAACGGAAGCAGAAAAATGGCTTGCTCAAGCAGTTGGAAAAGAAGCCTTACTCAAAGACAAAATCGAGACAGTCCGTCAGTGGATTGATACAGGGTCTAAATTTTTAAAAGAAGTGGGCGGCTTTGTGCAAGATATTAAAGATGGCGATATGCTATCTATTTATGAAAAAATCAAAAATGGTTGGGCCGCTTTAGGAAAAACAAATGATATTTTAAGAGGAACAACAATAGATAATAAAATCCTTGATAAGGCTAAAGAACTTAAAGAGGATGCTGAGGCATGGATAGCCAATGCATTGAGCGGAGGGAAGGCCGATGGTAAAATGACTGAAGAAGTTAAAAATATTCTTTCTCTTGCGGATGATTTTTTGACCCTTATCTTAACTAAATATAAGATAGAAGATCACCTACAGGATTTCCAAGAAGACGAAATTGTCATTACAGATCCGCAAGGGAGAGTACTCAATCAAGCACAAATTAACGATTTGATTGGTGAGTTTTCTGGCGGAATGGATGGTTCTGTCAAAAATCAGTTGATAGCTGTTATCAATAAGATCAACCAGGAAATGGTTTCTCTTTGTCTTGAAATAGACGCAGCATACCGCAAAACAATAGCTAGTGGCTCCGAGGCATCAAATGTATATTTGACTGCAAAAAAGGATTTTGAATCGGTAATGAAGAAGCAAAAGCAGGTAGAACAGCTTTTGGAAAAGCTAAGAAAAATAGTTGTGGGCGTTATAACAACAGCACTGATTCCTGTAAATCCTGCAGTAGCAGCTATTGTTGGCGGACTTCTAAGTGGCGCTTTAACTGATTTTACTAAGCTTGTAGGGTTTTTAGGTAAAACTGCCTCCGAAAACAGTGGGGGAACAGTTGGGCAGATAGGTGGTTTGATTGCTGCATTGCTTCCGAGTACTGATAATTCTGCACTTAGCAATGCTGAGACTGAGGGGCTTATTGATTTGAATAATTTATTCAATACCGGTGTTACCCAAAAATATGAAGAGGTGAAAATCTTTGTCTCCAAATTGCAAAAAGAATTGGACAATATTTACAAAGGATTATACAAGTTAAACCAGGATGGACTTGATAAAACGAAGTCTTCTGTTGCAACAGCTGCAGATAAATGGAAGAATTTGAATGGTCAGATTCAAGACAAGTATATAAATGCCAAAAATACCCGCATCAATAAAAAAGCAGCATACTGGTTACTCAGTAGAGCTCAATATGCAAGTTGGCTAAACACTAAAAAAGATACTATGATCGTGGATGAGGTAATTGATGCCTTAACCCGTTTTAAAATTATGCAGGAAGCAGGGGTTGAATGGAACAAAGGCGCCGGTGGAGATGTAGCCAAATCTTTGGGTTGGCTATTTGGTGGCTGGGCTAGTTTTGGTTATGATAAAAAAGTTAAAGCACTTAATTCTTGGGCATCAGGTGAAATTTCTCGCTTGCAAAATCCTGCAGTATGGCAGGAAGCCTTTGGTTAATAAATTTAATACGATTATGAAAAAAATGGCTGCTTTCTCTAAAGGAAGCAGCCATTTTTGTTTATTAAATACTATAATTTAAATAGTTCTAATTCCCTTTTTAACTTTAAATGCTTTTGGGAATTTGGTTATTTTATATCTCAAGCTTGGTAACTCGATAAGAAAAATATTTGTCCAGAATTTTTATGGCCCTTTTTGAGGGCATGAGTTTAAAAATTAGATTTCTGAAAAATATAAGAATTGGATTAGTGATTTGACCAATTTTGCCAAGTTTCAAACTTTCCTTGTTAATGTTTTCGGCTCTGGGGAAATGTAGTTCTTCATACCTTTCAAATGCTTTTTTTGTCAAGCCGTATTTTTTGATACTTTCAGCTAATATATAGGCCCCTTCAATTGCCATACAACCGCCCTGCCCTAAATTTGGAGTGGTTGGATGTGCTGCATCTCCAATTAAAACAGCATTTCCTTTTGACCAGCCTCTGTGTGGTTTTCTGTCTATTAAACTATTTTTTAAAATTAGCTCTGTATTATTGATTAACTCGGGAATAGGGTAGTGCCAATCACCAAATAATCGATTCAATTTTTCTTTTGTGCCCTCCGGTTGGTCATCTTTCATGAATTCTTCATTATAGGTTGCCCACCAACCATAGACTCCATCCTTAATTGGGACGATGCCAACTCTTTTTCCCTTACCAAAGGTTTCACTCGCATGCCCAATGTCAAAATTTGTTTTAACAACGCCTCTCCAAATGTTATAACCTCTAAAAATTGGTTCTCCATCATTAATAACATCCTTTCTTACAACCGAATGTACGCCATCGGCACCAATAAC
>JBILRK010000131.1:0-5953 GCA_044372705.1 Saprospira sp.
TTTTTGGAACTAGTGTTACCGATACCAAATATGTAAGTTAATCCAATTATACCTCTTTTGTTTTTAGGCAAATCTACGCCTGCAATACGAGCCATATAGTTAATATTTTAATTTTACCCCTGACGTTGTTTGAACTTAGGATTTTTTTTGTTAATAATGTAAAGCTTACCTTTACGTTTTACAATTTTACAGTCAGCTGAACGCTTTTTTATTGATGGTCTAACTTTCATGACATTAAATCTATTAAATATTATTTGTATCTATATATGATTCTACCTCTGGTTAAGTCATAAGGTGACATCTCAACAGAAACTTTATCACCAGGTAAAATTCTAATATAATTCATTCTCATTTTACCTGAAATAGTAGCTATAATAATGTGTCCATTTTCAAGCTGAACTCTAAACATAGCATTAGATAAAGCTTCAGTAATTTCTCCGTCTTGACGGATGAGATTCTTTTTTCCCATAACTTAAAATTCGGAGTGCAAATATCAGATTATTTTAATAAAAAACCTAATCTGATATGATTTAATTTAAATTATCTTTTAGTTCTGTTTGATTTTGGATCCACTCCATATCCATGCATTGCAAGATGACCATTGATTTGCTGAATTGTATCTAAGACTACAGCTACCATTATAAGTAATGAAGTGCCACCAAAAAATACTGCAAAATTTAAATCAACCATTAAGAACATTCTAGCTAAACCTGGTAGTATAGCAATTAAACCTAGAGCTATGGAACCTGGTAGCGTTATTCTTGTTGTTACTTCGTCAATGAAATTTGCTTCATCACCACGATTTACATTGGGTATAAAAGCATTTTGATTTTTTAAATAATCTTCATATTGTTTTGGATTAGAAATTAAAGCAGTGTACACATATGTAAACACAACAACTAACACAAAGAATACAATATTATAAGGTAATGAAGTAAAATCTTGCATTTTGCCAAGGAAAGAAGTAGGATCAGTAGAGGCTCCTAATGATTGACCTATAGCACCTGGAATAAACATTATAGCCTGAGCAAATATTATAGGCATTACTCCAGCTGCATTTAATTTTATTGGAATATGATCAAGTCCTGATATATTTGGTGAACCGCTTACAGCATGTTTTGCAAATTTAATTTGAATTTTTCTAACAGCTTGTACTATTGCAACAGAAGCAACCACCACAAGAATAAACATAGCTAATTCAATTACAAAAATAACTGGACCACCTGCCGTTGAACTAAATTTGTTACCAAATTCACCAAGAAAAGCCTGAGGTAAAGTTGCAATAATACCTGCAGTAATTATAAGTGAAATACCATTTCCAATACCTTTGTCAGTAATACGTTCACCTAACCACATACAAAATACTGTACCCGCAGTTAAGATGACTATATTTGATAACCAAAATAAAGTAAAACCTAAGTCTTGTGAAATAGCAGAGGGAAATGCAGATTTCATGTAATTAAGATAAGCAGAACCTTGAACCATTGTTATTGCAATAGTTATATACCTAGTTATCTGATTCATTCTTCTTTGACCAGCTTCACCTTCTTTTTGCAATTTTTGAAAATAAGGAATAGCAAATCCAAGTAACTGAACAATAATCGATGCAGAAATGTAAGGCATAATACCTAAGGCAAAAACTGCACCGTTAAAAAAAGCACCGCCAGAAAAAGTATTTAAAAGATCAAGCAGACCAGGATCAGACTCCCCACCTTTTCCTAAAGAAGCTGTTATAGCATCTTTGTCAATACCTGGCAGAATGATATAACTTCCGACTCTATATACAGCCAAAAGACCAAAGGTTAGAAGTATTCTAGACCTAAGTTCTTGTACACTCCAAATTTCTTTTAATTTTTGAATAATAGTCTTCATTAGATTTCTATTGTATGTCGGAAATATAACTAATTGACAAAATTAAATTAGTCAATAATTTTTATACTTGCCCCTTGACCTTGAATAAGTGCTCTAGCATTGTCATCTACAATATGAGCTTCAATATTAAACTTAATTCTTAATGAACCTTCAGCTGTTACATGCAAAAGATCATTCTCTTCAAAATAGGGGAAATATTGTGCAATTACATTAGGTGTAACTGTTTCTATATTATCAGCGTGGGCTATACCTTGAAGCTGATTAGTTTTAAATTCAATTAAAGCTTTACCACCAGCAGCACTAATCTTTTCTTTTGCAGTTGTGGAGAATCTATTAGCAGATACTATCAAGGATTTATTAATATCACCATCTGAAAGTACTTTTGTTAGATCAGTTTTAGATATGTAACCATTCTTGTAGAGAAATTCATTAGTAATAACTTCAACATTATGCTTCTCCGCAATTACCAAAAGATCACTAATATTAAATACAACAAATTGATCAACTCTATTTGATTGATATCTCTTGTGTGTATTTTTAAAACCACCTTTCGGTAATCTCATTTGTAAGGGCATTTGACCACCCTCATGAGCTCTTTTACTTTTAAAACCTGATCTAGATTTTGCCCCTTTGTGACCACGAGTAGAAGTGCCACCATGGCCAGAACCAGTACCGCGAGCAATTCGTTTTGTCTTTTTAATAGAACCGGCAGCTGGTTTTAGATTGCTCAATTTCATTTTATATAATGTTGAGTGTTATTTTAATAAAAATTAAAGTTTTTCAACCTTAATTAGGTGATTAACCTTGTTAATCATACCTTGAATTTGTGGAGTAACAGAGTGTTCAACTGAAGAACCAATTTTAGTAAGACCTAAAGCTCTAACGGTTACCTTTTGTCTTTCAGCTCTATCTATAACACTTTTAACCTGAGTTATTTTTACTTTTTCCATAACTTTATAGTTTAACCATTAAAAACAATCTCCAATTCTAAAGAACGATCTTTAGCAACCTGAAAAGGTGAACGCAATTTAGAAAGAGCATCAATAGTTGCTTTGATAACATTGTGTGGGTTTGAAGAACCATTTGATTTAGCAAGTACATTGTGTACACCTGCAAGTTCAAGAACAGCACGCATAGCACCACCAGCAATTACACCAGTACCATCAGTTGCAGGTAAAATTAAAACCTTTCCTGCACCATACTTCCCATGTTGCTCATGTGGAATAGTACCTTTGAAAACTGGCACTTTAACCAGGTTCTTTTTAGCATCATCAACAGCTTTTTGAATAGCAGCTGAAACTTCACGAGCTTTACCTAAACCATGACCAACAGTACCATTACCATCACCAACAACAACAATTGCAGCAAAGCTAAATGTTCTACCACCTTTTGTTACTTTGGCAACACGATTTAATGCAACCATTTTCTCTTTGAGTTCTGTCTCTGCAGGTTTAACTCTATTTGTATTTTTTGCCATTTTACTTATTTTTAAAATTGAAGAAATTCGTTCGTACCATCTTCCTTTCTTTCTCCACGAGCACCATCAGCTAAGGAACGAATTCTACCATGATATAAATAACCAGATCTGTCAAAAGAAACAGTATTAATACCAATTTCTAAAGCTTTTTTTGCTATTAAGTTACCAACAAGGGCAGCTTTTTCTTTTTTAGTAATTTTCATATCAGATATACCAGCTTCTCTAGATGATGCAGAAAGTAATGTTCTTTTTGCGATATCATCAATTAACTGAACATAAATTTGAGCATTACTTCTGTAAACAGCCATTCTAGGACGTAAAGAAGTACCTGATATTTTTTTTCTAATTCGTCTTTGTATTTTTTGGCGACGAGTCATTTTCTTTGAAGCCATAATATGTTATATTGCTACTTTATTTCTAATAGAATTAAAACTATTTTGAAGCAGTTTTACCAGCTTTTCTTCTGATTGCCTCACCTTTGAAACGAACACCTTTTCCTTTGTAAGGTTCAGGTTTACGGAAAGATCTAATCTTTGCCGCAACTTGACCTAAAAGTTGTTTGTCATAAGATTCTAACTTAATTAAAGGCGCTTCTCCTTTTTTTGTTTCTGTTGTTAGAATTACTTCCTCGGGAAGATAAAACATAACTGGGTGAGAATATCCTAATGACAACTGTAGAAGTTGACCACGATTATCTGCTTTATAACCCACGCCATATAATTCCATCTCAAGATTAAATCCTTCAGAGACACCTTTAACCATGTTAGCTATTAACTGACGATATAACCCATGAAGTGCTTTGTGACGTTTTTGTTCAGAAAGTCTGGTAACATTTACAACGTTTCCATCAATTTCAACCTTAATGGCAGAAGTTTCAATCTGCTGTTGGAGAGTACCTTTAGGACCTTTAACAGTCACAAGGTTTTTATCATTAACCTTTAAATCCACACCATTAGGTATATTTATTGGTTGTTTTCCTATGCGAGACATTTATGTGAAATTTACTTTTATAAAATTCTAAATATTAACTAGTAGATGTAAAATAAGACTTCACCACCTACATTTGACTTACGTGCTTCTTTATCAGTAAGTACACCTTTTGAAGTTGAAATAACAGCTGTTCCTAAACCATTTATAACTCTAGGTAATTCTGTTGATTTCACATATTTTCTAAGACCAGGACGACTTATTCTTGTCATTTTTCTAATGACTGGTAATCTAGTAGAATCAACATATTTAATTGCGATTTTAATAGAACCTTGTTTGTTGTCAGTTTCATCAAACTTATATTTCAAAATATAACCTTGATTATAAAGAATCTCAGTAATTCTTTTCTTGAGGTTAGATGCCGGAATGTCTACAATATGATGACCGGCCATTTGTGCATTACGAATTCTTGTTAAATAATCCGCAATAGGATCTGTTACTGCCATTTTAAAAAATTTATCGCTAAAATTATCCAGTAGGAATTGTTAGCTGATTAAAAAATATTACCAACTTGCTTTAGTTACACCAGGAATTTTACCTGCTAGAGCAAGATCACGAAATTGATTTCTACAAACACCAAACTGACGCATATAACCTTTTGGACGACCAGTAAGTTTACAACGATTATGTAATCGTACTTTAGCTGAATTTTTAGGTAGTTTATCTAACTCATCCCATTGACCAGCTTCTTTTAACTTTAAGCGTAATTTAGCATATTTCTCCACTAAACGTTCTCTTTTGTGTTCTCTTGCTATGACTGATTTGCGTGCCATGTATTAATCTTGTTTAAAGGGCATACCCATAAGTGTTAATAATTCTAATGCTTCAGCATCAGTTTTTGCGCTCGTTACAAAAGTTATATCCATTCCTGTAATTCTAGGAATTTTATCAAGATCAATTTCAGGGAAAATTATTTGTTCAGTAATACCAATCGTATAATTTCCTCTACCATCAAAACTTTTAGGGTTAATACCACGAAAATCTCTTACTCGAGGAAGTGCAACATTAATTAACCTATCCAAAAATTCAAACATTCTATCGTTCCTAAGTGTAACACGAGCGCCAATTGGCATACCTTCACGCAACTTAAAATTAGCTATTGATTTCTTGGCCTTAGTTTTAACAGCTCTTTGACCAGTTATTAAAGAAAGTTCTTCAACAGCTGTATCTGTTAGTTTCTTATCAGAAGAAGCCAATCCAATTCCTTGGCTAACACTGATTTTTTCCAATTTAGGTACTTGCATTACTGAACTATATTGGAATTTCTCCATTAGTTTCTTTACAACTTCCTGTTGGTATTTCGCTTTTAGTCTATTTTGAATATTCATTACTCGATTACCTCTTTAGTTTTCTTAGATACTCTAACTTTTTTACCATTTAATACTTGACGAGAAGTTCTTGAAGCTTCACCACTATTATCAATTAACATGAGATTAGATAAGTGAATAGGAGCTTCTTTCTCAACAATCCCGCCAGGAACTTGAGCATTCGGTTTAACGTGACGTTTAACCATATTAAAACCCTCAACAATAGCTTTGTTTTCAGTTGGAAAGACTTTAACAATTTTACCTTTCTCCCCTTTCTGATCACCAGCAATAATTAAAACAGTATCACCTG
>JBILRK010000133.1:0-5951 GCA_044372705.1 Saprospira sp.
TTTTTTGGTTGTTCGCAAAAGCTTTGCCGACAATGAACTGCTTTTCAATTTAGTAACTACTTCCGAAAACATTGAAAATTTCGATGCCCCAGGCTTTGTTGATTTGCTCAAATCCATATTAGGCGAAAAACTTGCAGGCATTTGGCATACGGTAAACAACGATGTGGGCGATGCGGCAAAACAACCCGCCGACGCTGCTAAATTGCTATATGGCAAGCCCAAAATAAGAGAAAGAATTCTGGGTTTGGATTTCGAAATCAGTATGCAGAGCTTTTTTCAGACCAATCCGGCAAGTGCCGAATTGCTTTATGCTAAAACAATCGCTTATGTCAAAGAAGCATTGAAAAAAATAGCTCCCGACAGTGATATGGCTGCTATGGACCTTTTTTGCGGTACGGGCACTATTGCACAGTTATTAAGCACGCTTCCCGAAATAAAAACAATTGTTGGTGTTGATATTGTAGAAGAAGCCATTGCCGATGCTAAAGAAAACGCCACTTTGAATGGCATAAATAATATCGAATTTTATGCTGCCGATGCAGGTAAATTTCTTTTTCAATACCCACAATACAAAGATAAAATAGGCGTAATTGTGCTTGACCCACCGCGTGCCGGTATTGCACCAAAGACATTGCAAAAGGTTATAAATCTCGGAGCCGCTGCAATTGTTTACGTTTCATGCAATCCATCTACACAGGCAAGAGATGCATTGGAATTGAAAAAGGCAGGTTATAGTCTTGAAAAAATTTCCTTTGTAGATCAGTTTCCGCATACAGCTCATATTGAAAGTGTTGCGATGTTCGTTAAAAAAGACTAATAATTTAAAAGGAATTATTCAGAACATAACCTTAATTTCAGTTCCGGTTTCGGAACTTGAAATACTGTAGCTTGAATTCATTTCCTTTGCACGGCTTTCCATATTGTTTAGGCCATAACCCTTTTTTACTTTTTCAATATCGAAGCCTTTTCCGTCGTCAGAAATTTTCAGAATTTTGTTTGAGATATCAATGCTTACATGCTTTGCATCAGCATATTTTAAGATATTAGTAAGGGCCTCCTGAGCAATTCTGAATAAATTTAATGCCAAGAGCGGACCAAGTTCAACATCCTCATTTGACATCTGAAAATTGAGGCTAAAAACATTAGGGTTTTCCAGCCTATTATAAAACTCTTCAATTTTATATCTTAGAGAGGAAACAGTTAATTTTTCAGATTTAATAGACCAAACTGTTTCTCTGAGAACAATAGAGGCATTTCTGGTTTGTTTTGAAATTTGCTCCAGTTCTTCTCTTTCCTTTTGTATTTCAGTTTTAAAAATCTTTGTATCCAGTTTTGAAGTTACAATTGTGAGCTCAGCTCCCAGATTATCATGCAAATCTCGGGCAATTCTATTTCTTTCATTATTGAGTCTGTTGAGCGTTTCCAATTCCTTTCGCTTCAATTTAAGTTTTTGCCTTTGCCTAACAATAAACAACAATAAGGCAAGCGCAACAGCAATTCCAAAAGTGGCATAAAAGCGTGTTTTTATTGCTTCATTTTTAGCCTTTTCCTTCAATAATTCCTTTTCCTTCTCTTGTGTATCAAACAGAACTTGTAACTCAGCCACTTTGTCGCGCATAGATTGTTGCGAGAGGCTATCTTTGAACTGACGACTAAGACGCTCATCCTTTAGGGCATTAGACAAGTCACCCGATTTCTCATTAACAACTGCTCTTTTTTGATAAGCATTTGAAAGTAGATTGGAAATTGAATGCTTGCTTGTGTAAGCAATAACAAAATTTAGGTTGTCAAAAGCCTCAGCATATTTATGCTGTATCAGATTCAAATCGGCAAGAATTAAATTGCTTTCACACATTCCCAAAGAGTCTCCAATTTTTTCTCTAATCTCTAGTGCCTCAGTCAAATATTGATTTGCTTCAACATAGTTTTTTTGAATAATCATCAAGCCACCCAAATTGTTTAAACTATAGGGCAAACCAGGTATATCATTTTTTTCCCTTTTAAGTTTTAGACCTTTATTATAATAATAGTAAGCACTATCATATTGATTTTGTAATTCCTTTAATACGCCATAATTATCGTAAATTCCCATCAGAGGCGTTTGAAATTTATACTTTTCAGCCATTTGCATGCCTGTCAGCATGTAAAATTCTGCCTTTTTTATATCATGCCTTTTCATCCGATAGCCCAGTTCACCATAGAAGCGAGCGACCTTTTCAAGCTTATTCAATTCAAGAAAACCTTTAATCGAACGAAGTGCATATTCAAGTTCCAAATCGTATTTCCCCAAATAATAGTAGAGCAGGCTAATATTTTCATAAGCCTCCATTTCTCCCAGGGTGTACCCAGTTTGCTTTGCTTTATCGGCAAAAGTTAAGTAAGTTGGTAAAAGCGATTTTGGATTTTTTATTTTCTGCTCAAAAGGAATATGATTCAGGGAATCAATCTGTTGGCGTGATTGCGCACAAGAAAATCCGCATTTGAAAATACTTAAATAGGCAGCCAAAAACAGGCAAAATAATCTAATGTGATTCCTACGCATCATTTCTATGTAATCCATTTTGATGTTTTACAAAACTCCGCCTTTTTTGGCTTTGTCAATTGCTTCTGTCCTATTGTTGACTCTTAATTTTCGATAGGTATTTTCAACATGCTTTCTTACAGTACCATAGCTAATAAATAAGTTATCAGCAATCTGTTCATAACTCAAGCCTTTCGAAAGATGTTCCAGTACTTCAGTTTCGCGATCGCTTAATCCATAGTCTACTTGATCTGTTTTATGAACTTCTGGTTTACCTGTTTTTATGAGCGTCAGGGCTTTTCTGGCAATTAATTGATTCATAGGCGCTCCTCCATCCATTGCTTCAAAAATAGAGCGGTGGATTTTCTGTGGCGTTTCATCCTTGAGCAAATAACCAGACGCTCCGGCCATGATGGCATTGAAAAGATTTTGTTCGTCATCAAAAACCGTACTCATGATTATTTTAATATTCGGCCAACGCTGAGTGATAAAGGCCGTAGCCTCAATCCCATCCATTTCGGGCATATTGATATCCATAATAATCACATCGATTACATGGTCTTTCTGTAAATGCTGAATAATTTCTTTACCGTTTGTTGCCATGTATTCAATAGAAAAATCGGGGGACAACAATATTTTCTGTTTCAGTGTTTCAGCAATTCTGCTTATGTCTTCTGCAATAGCTACACGTATCATAATCTAATAGTTAGGTAGTTTAATTACTTGCTCAATGCCACAACGAAACCAGCAGCAAGATACATATTTTTTAGTTTTCCTGATGAATTGATATCATATTTAATACCAGGTCTTGCTCCAAATTCCATGCGTAAACCAATTCCTGCAATTCCAGTTGTGTAAGACTCAACCAACAAACGCCATCCAAGATTTTTCATATTAGGTTTCTGCGCTATGGTATATGAACCTCCGCCATTTTCAGCTTTAGCTGTTAAATTGGATTCAAAACCGATTGTAGGCATGTATAAAAGTTCAGCAAAAACCTCGGTTTTGCTTCTTACCGCTTTTCTTCCATAGATTTCACCAGTCGATGAATTTCTAGCATTGATAACAAAATTCTTTGCTACAGAAAAATGAATACCGCCACTAAATCTCATTCCTGAAAAAGAGGTTCCATAATTCAATGAGCTGCTAGAAACTCCGTTTTGGTCATTTATTTGAAATGTACTATCGTACTTATGATTGTCGAGATAATTATTTCTATAAAAACCTGCAGATCCGGTTACACCGATTTTTGTCATAGTCCTTGAAGGCGCCACAATAAAAGTTTCATTTGTAATTGTATAGTAAGTGCTACTTGATGATGTTTTCTTTAGAGTAATTCTTGTATCTTCTTTCTGATCTGTCTTTTTAAAGAAAAAGGTACCTCTACCATTTATATTCATATAAGATTTCGAAAAATCGTTCATTGAATTTTCTCTTACATTATCCCATTTTTTGAAAGCATTGGCAAATTCGCCAGAAACGGTAATTCTCTCTCCAATATTGACGGCAGCCTGTATACTGTAAATTGTACGGTTATTATTTTTAGAGAAATCGGCATCGTAAATAAATCCAAACTTGCCATGAGCTCTGAAAGTTGGGTCATCTTTTATTACCTCGTAATTGATTGTCTGGGCTTGAATACTTGAAATAAATACAACTAAAATAATTGCAATACTGATAAGCGTTTTCATGATTTGAATTTTATTGTTTTAGAAATAATTATAGCACAAAATTACTGCCTTGTGCTATTTGCCACAATACGCAGTTATGCGTATTTAATCATTACTAATATTGATTCTGTAGCCTAAGGAGAGGCCAATTCGCCTTCCAGATGATGGATTTATCCCTTTGTTTATTAACCAATTACAATCAAGTGTCATAAAAGCACCCCATTTTGACAGCAACTCAGTTCTGAAATGTAGAAAATCCGGAACGGGGTATTTTAAATCAGCTGCAGAGCTTGGCGCATTGTCGAGCCCGGCAAATTTGATTAAACCAACTGCATAGGATAAATTTGTTTCTAGTATGAGTGACTTTGATATGAGATACCTCATTTCAATGGCAGGTCCGGCTGCTAAGTAATAACCCTGTGGCTCAACATTTTTTTCAATGCCCAATGAGTCGATTCGGTATCTTCCGGCATAGACATAATCTCCTAGATTTAAACCAGCAGAAACTTGAAACTTTCCATTGGGCTTGTTAAGATTGATTGTATAGTCAATCCAACCAAAAATATTTGAAAATACAGTTTCCTCTTTAGCAAAAACAGAGGCCTTACCTCTTACAACTCTTCCAAAAAGATAAATAAGATCGCCTATTCCTTTATTATAAATTGAAATTCTGCTCCCTAAAAAACGGTCATTTACAATTTTAAATTGAACATCAAGAATAAAGGTAGAAACTCGGTGTTTTTCGGGATAAGGCGCTTCGTTATTTGAAAGAAATAACATTGCAGGCCCCAAACCCATATATGAATTATTGCTATATCTTTTGTCAAAGCGGTTAAAATCTTCGATTGTCTGAGCGAAATTGAACTGTGTAATAGCAGTCAAAATCAATATTAAAAGTATTTTTTTCATAGTTTTATTTTTTAAGTAGCGTAATTCCAATTCCACATTCAATAAACCATCCCTGATAAGGTTTGATACCAAAGGCCGTATTGTAGCACATACCAAATCGTTTCCCAGTAATCGATTTTACATCTGCCTGATAGAGTTTACAACCTGCTCTGAAACCTAGCGGTGCCCTGCGAAACAGGTCAACTTCAGCTTTGGTTAGGAAATCACCTGTTGATGTTGACTTAAATGTATTAAAGGGCAAAAAAAGTGCATCGAAATAGAAATCATAATTGGCAGAATTCAGTGCTGTACCTTCGCCCAATGAAATTTTCAAACTATTGGCCCTGCGAAGTACTACTCCTGCATAGAAACCGGTGTTTGTCATGTTGGATTCATCCGAATCGTCAGAATCGAAGGGAGATGAACGAAAGTGAAGACCACCCTGAACGCCAAATTTATAAGACACTTTGGCTGGAACCATTATAAAGTTTGTAAGCGTGGCATATCCCGGACCAATTACATCTTGTTTTAAAATTACCCTTACATTTTCGTTACGAGTTGATTCTTTTAAAAAGAATGCAGCACCTACATTTGCCTCGCTGTTTCCTACATATTTTCTGTTTAATAATCTACCCATTTGCAGGTAACTTTGTCTTACAGAAAACTGAGTTTCCAAATTTTTTGACAACCCTACATAACCCCATAACCCAAGGTTAAAAGATAAATTATCGAAGTTGTTAAAATTAGCATCCATGTTCATTAAATCAAGATTCAATGAATACTTTGGAAAGGCCGGTTGATTGTGAATTATATTATATTCAACCATTTGAGCGTAACTCATAGAGCAAACAAATAATAAAAGAATGCTTAGG
>JBILRK010000132.1:0-5951 GCA_044372705.1 Saprospira sp.
ACATTTGTCAAGCGTTTCAAGTGCAGTGCTGTATTTACCGCATTCAATGCAGTTTTCTATGTAAGGGCGGTAAGATGCACTATCAAGTTCCAGTTCTTTTTGAAGAATTTCGAAAGCTTTTTGGAATGCTTCGTCAGCATTTTGATAATCTTTAGCTATAAAAAGAGATTTTGCATATTCATATAAAAAGCCACCATTTGTTGGTTCGACTTCCAATATCTGCTGAAATACATCAGGAATCTGCGTATAGCTTTGCATATCGTTCAGAATGCTGATTTTTGTTAATGCAGCTTCAGTATTGAAGCCCAAAGAGAGTGCATAGTCTATATATCCCAAGGCATTTTCAAAATTACCCATATTTAGATAAGCTAGAGCCATTCCTTCATATGCGGCAGCATCGGGAGCACTCATAGTAGCAAAATACTGAAGGGCAGCATCGGGATTATTTTTTTGTGTAAGTTCAAAGTGGCCTAATCCAAAGAGTGCCTCATTGTCATTGTTATCCAAATAATAAACAGATGCCCAAACATTATAAGCCTCATCATATTTATAGAGCTCAGTCAGGCTTTGGGCATATTTTTTTAGATAAGTGATATTGTTTTGTTCCAAATAGGAAGCTTTGGCAAAATGCCATTCTGCTGTTGGCATATCGATATTGGCATCTTTCAGGATTTTTTCACCGAAATAGTAATATCCGAATCCTTCATTAGGGTAAACCTGCATTGCTTCTTCCGAAAGTGAACCCAGGTTTTGAAGATCTGAATTTTTCAATGCCTCGGCAAGCCTGTCTTTCAATTCATTCATTGTCATATCAGAAGTATTATTTTAAAGTTAAAAAGGTGAACATCCCAAAAAGAGATGTACACCCTATAAAATTTGTTAAAGAATATTTGCTCTCAATGCTGAAACAAGCATAGGATGAGGTGTCACTGCCCATTTTCCGCTGCTTTTGAAAGTAAATTTGCGTGCGCTGAAGTTGTAGGTCATACTGTACATTGGTGTAGTAGCATATAAGAATGTAATACTTCCGAGATTGTATTGCTCAGTTTCGTATTCTCCTCCAACAACAAATCCGCCTTTTATTTTTGCAGAGACATAAAGACTTGCAGTAATATCAGCATTGGATTTCAGGGAACCTGTCATTGTTTGACCAGCCGCAGAAAGTTTTGAAATAATCCTAAAACTTGCAGCTACCTTACCGGATAGTGTTCCTCTTGCTTCCAATCCATAAGTTCCGTACCAGCCTTCGGTCACTTCACCCCAGCCGATTGAAACAGAAGCCCCGCAGGCTATTTGTGCTGTTCCTGTTACAGTAATTGAATTTGTTTCTTTTTTTCCATCAATACTTGCATTTGCATAAGCAAAAAGGCTTCCATCTATAAAGAAACCGTAACCTAGCATCACTTTTGGTGAATTCCATTCGAATCTGAAAAACTCTTTTTCATAAGGCAAATGTAAATCGGCAAATACCCCCAAAACGTCCACGATTTTCTCCTGAACCGTAGGATTTTTAATAGGATCTGGGGTAGTAGGCTTTACTGTAATGACAACAGGTGGTGGTGGAGGTGGTGGCGGAAGTTTAGGCAATGCATCTTTTCCTGTAAGCCATTTCCAGGTTTTTCCACCCGGGTCAATTCTTCCATCAACTGCCCAATTTTGAAAAATTCTTCTTTGCAGGTCGATAATCTGAGTTGTAGTTTTGTTTCCACAAATACCATCAGTTTCTAATTTGCAACCCTTACGTTCATTTAGTAATTTCTGAACAAGTTTTACATCGAGCAGGTTATTTTTTCCACCTACACCTACAGAGAGCAAGATTTCAGTTCTTTCTTTCTCAGGTTCTGGTGTTGGTTCCGCTGTTGTTTCCTTGTTATCGTTGTTTTCAGTAGGTTTTTCAGGTTCAGTAGGGGTAGGAGTTGGCGCAGGGGTTTCCTTGTTATTTTGTAACTCTTTTCTTTTAGCTTTAAGCTCTGCAATTTTATTTTCAAGTTCCAGACGCGCTTTATCTACTTTTTGAACCATTTCTTTGGTGTAGAGTGGATTTCTGTCCAGTTTATCAGAGAGTCTGTCGGCTTTGTCCGCAGCATCGCGGTATTCTTCCAAAAGGAGATTTATTTCTTCTATAGTCATTTTATATTTGATTTTGATTGTTCTTAAAATTTAATTCCAACAGCGGAGAAGAGCGTTTCGAGTTCCTTAACAGTACTTTCAAATTCTTTTTTCTCTTCCTCCGTTATTTTAGGCTCAGGGGTTTCTTCAGTTTCCTCAATTTCCTCTTCCTCTTCATCATTCAGGCTGTCGATAAAATCTTCAATGAATTGGTAGACTTTGCTTTGTTTTAATTTTTCGGCAAGTTCTTTATTGATAAGACCTAAGGCAAGAGTCAGTGCCTCGAAGCTATTCTTAATCAATTTGACAATAGCTTTGAATTTTTTAGGGTCTTTCTTAACAGCTTTAGCCTCTTTGATTTTAGCTACGAGTACTTCAATAATTTTCTTGACATTATCCGGCAGGCTTGGTGTTTCACCTTTATTTAGGATAATTTCTAGGGCTTTTTTTATATCATTTAAAGTAGATAGGTAAGCAATAAGTTGATCAACCTTACTTTTTAATATAGCCTTTACATCATCTGCGGCACTTTCAAAGCTATCTTTTAAATCACTAATCTTATCTGATACATTTTCAACGATAGCAAAATATTCCTCTTTTGCTTTTTTGTCTTTTATGTCAGCTAAAATTTGAGATATCTTTTCTTTAATGAGAGCGGTAATTTCCTTGATAGCGCTTTCTATCTCAGCTGCTGTAGTGGTATTTTCTTCCTTATCCTCAGGTTCTTTAGCAAGGTCTTCTTCCGTTTCCAATTCTGCATCTGCTGCAATAAGAACTTCAAGCTTAGCATTGATTCTACCGAAAAGATCTACAGCTTTAATCTGTAGAATTTCTGGTTTTACACCACCATGGGTAATTTCAATTTTAGCCTTGATTCCCTCTTCTCCTTCATTTTCGAGAGAAAAAATGCCACCGACAGACTTTTTCATAGGATGAAGTTTCTCTTTTTTGATACGCTTCACTTCTAATTTCATTTCTGCCACCTTTTTAAAAGGGACAGCAACGGTGGTTTTTTTACCTTCAAGTCTATAATCTGTAAATATGATTACAGCTTTGGCTTTTTTCCATTGTGGTTTGCTTTTAAAAGCCTTCACAAATTCAGCTTTTTTCATGCCTTTGAGGCCGTCTATACTTAACTCTTCTGCCATGGTTTTTTATTTAGTTGATTTGGAAATTGTGTAACTTTTTAACGTTAACTACAGAGGCGAAAATAAAAGTTTAATCCATAAAAATCAAGCGATTTTTAAAGTTAGTATACTTTATTTTTAGGATTTTAAAAAGGTCTTGTTTATTAGATTTTTTTTTCTTAAGTTTGCCGGTTTAAAAAGAAATTAAAAATCTTCATGCAAAGGAATTTAAAAACTATAAATAATAGATATTCAAGGATTTAGGTGCTATCTTATTGAAATAGGTGTTAAAATGCCACCTTTTGTAAAATAAATGATTCTGCTCGAGCAATTAAAGATTTTTTCTGGCGATTTTTCGGGTTTGAGGTTCCCTTCCTTTTTCTGCCAGCGGCCAGACAGAAATTGAAATCCGGCAATGCTATAAGATTGAATCTTGTCATTAACAATAATTTGCCTGAGTTCAAGAATTTCGGGGGTGCTTTTTGTTTTAATTAGCTGCCAGGAAAGCTTGAAAATAGTTTTATTGCCTATTGAGCTGATGGTATCGGCAAATTCGAGATAGTCTTCGCCATAATAATCTGCTTTTGCAAAAACATTTGCATCGAGCATGTAACCCTCACCTGTAGGCAAATAGAGTATTTTTGGAAGGTAAGCGAAGTTTGCGGCAAATGTAGCATCTTCGGCAATAATATCGTTCCGTCTTTGGTTTATGGCAACGCAGAAGCCTGTAAGCATGGCCTTAGTGAGTTTTTCTGAATCGGAAGTTTTGAGTTTGCAGTTTTTGATATCGCTGCCATTTGTCCACCTTCCGTCTTGTGTAGTCTGCAAACCCTCTGAATTCGGAAATTCGAAGGAGTAAAGCATTTTGCCAAGGGAGTCGAAGCAATTTAGGATCAATTGTTTGCCTTTTACCTCACCTGCTACTTTTAAGATACTGCTATCGGACCAATAGAGGCATTCTCCCTTGATTTTACTGCCCTTGCCTGCGAGGAGTCGATCGCTTTCAAACATATTTACCCGCATCTCAAATGCCGATTCGCCCTCAATTTCACCTGTCCAGAAATAACTGAGGGGGAAAGGGGTTTGGGCAAAGGCTATTTGCGAAAAAAATAGCAGAAAGAAATGAAAATAGCGCATTTACAGCTTTATCAGTTCAGCATAAATCTGCTCAATGTCAAGACTTTCAACTGTTTCGATATCACGGCAAAGATTCATCAGATAGTTATCTTGTTTATTACCTTGTGATTTGGCATAAGTATAAGGTACATCGGGCGAGAATGTTACCAAAGCATATTTTGAACGGTAATTGGCAAAGCGATTTTCGATGATATGCTCCAGTTTGCGTTTGCGTTGGAAAACGGGGTCGGCTACTTTGTCGCGCATTTCGTAAAAATTTTCAACTGCCAGATCGCCGATTGCATCGCCGTTTATCTTTCTCAAGGCTTCGTATTCTTCCAGAATTTTTGTCCAATTATCTCCGTATCGGTCGATGCATTCGTTCAAGGTATAACAATCTTCGAAAGAAGCATTCATGCCTTGGCCATAAAAAGGAACAATAGCATGTGCAGCATCTCCAATCAATACTGCTGCATTGCCTAGTTTCCATGGGTAACATTTTAATGTACCAAGTTTTCCAACGGGATTGCTGTGGTATTCCTCTTCCATGTCAATCATATGCGGCACAGCATCGGGGAATTCTGTCTCCATAAATTTTTTAAACTTATCGTAATTGTCCATCGCAGCAAAACTTTCGGCACCTTCATTGGGATAAAATAGGGTACAAGTGAATGAGCCGTCAGAATTTGGTAGGGCAATGAGCATATAAGATGAACGAGGCCAGATATGAAGGGCATCGCGCTCTAGTCTGAAACCGCCGCCATCAGCAGGTGGAATACTCAATTCTTTGTAACCGTGATCGAGCCAATCGATTCTTGATTGATAATCTGGAATTTGTTTTTCCATACTGCGGCGGATGATGGAATTGGCACCATCTGCTCCAATAATCAAATCGGCAGAAAGTTTTTCTGTACCGCCATTGTCGAGGTCATAAACTTCCATTGTTTTTTTGTCAAAATCAACTGACCGAATTTCCTTGCGGAAATAAATACTAACTTCTGGGTACTTTTCGGCAGCAGTCATTAGTATCTTGTTCAAATCGGCTCTGGAAATGGAATTGATGTATTCGTCCTCGTTCTTACCATAAAGTGCGAAGATGGTTTTACTCTCTTTATCGTGCATCATTCTGCCGGGCATTTTCACCGAACCTTTCAGTATTTCCTGCTCAAGTCCTACTTCGTGCAATGCCTTTAATCCGCGAGAGGAAAGGGCAAGATTGATAGATCGGCCTGCGCTAATCGTTGCCTTACGCATATCTAGTCTACTTTCGTAAATATCGACTTTGTGTCCTTTTTTTGCAAGGTAGATTGCCATAAGTGAACCGGCCAGTCCGGCCCCTGAGATGATGATGTGCATTGGTATTTGGTATTTGGTATTTGGTATTTGGTATTTGGTAGTTGGTATGTTAGTAGTTGGTAGTTGGTAGTTGGTATTTGGTATTTGGTATGTTGGTAATTGGTATGTTGGTAATTGGTAGTTGGTCTGTTGGTAGTTGGTATGTTAGTAGTTGGTAGTTGGTATGTTGGTATTTGGTATTTGGTATTTGGTATGTTGGTATTTGGTGTGTTGGTATTTGGTGTGTTGGTAGTTGGTATGTTG
>JBILRK010000134.1:0-5950 GCA_044372705.1 Saprospira sp.
ATCCAAAATTTAAATACGGGCTTTACAGAGTAGTAGAAATTAAAGACAATCAGCCAATTGAAAAATATTGGTAATTGCTTAATTCTTATCGATGGGTCCAAGCCAAATTTTCCTGAGATTTTTTTGTTCTTCGCTTGCATTGCTAATAAAACTGAAGACATCTTCAGTTGGCAGCATGATTCGGCTAATTTTGGTATTGAGCATTTTTTCTTCAGAAATACCATTGGCGCTCTTTCTCAAAACCTTTATGCTAAGATCATCAAATTCTCGTACTGACTTGGTATAAGCAGCCAATACAACAGAGATATTATCTTTATTAACGGGACTTCCATTCCATTCAAGGATGACATCTCCTTTTTTGAACTGGATAAACTTCTGTCCGAATTCATCCAATTTGTCCTCTTTGTGAATGTACATTCTACCTAAGGAATCAGTTCTCAAAACACCCTTTTCTATTCCTCCCATAGGCGAAATTTCGGGAACTATATCTGTTTCACTGAATTTGATGCCGAAGGGCTCAAGATATTTGTTAAAATTGAGCATTTCAGTGCCCTCTGTGTAGCTGGAGAAGAAAACGAGCAAATCTACCTGCCGGGTAACCTCAATAATCTTCTCATATAGTTCGTCATCTTTAAAGCATTGTTCCTTTCCGAAATGACTGGATAAGTCGCGTAACAAAGCCTGCAAATCATATTTGCCATTGCTATGGCTCAAAAGTGCCAAATCAAGACACATGGCGGTGAGAGCGCCCCTGTGATAAAAATTATTATACAGTGAGGAATATGGCTCAATCAGGCAATAATTACTCATTTCAGCCAATGAAATACCCTGTTTATAGTATCGTGAGGTACGCATTTTTTCGGATAATTTATCCAAAAGTTCCTGCTCTGTCATCAAGCCGGTTCGCACCTGCATGTGAAAGGACATGTACTCTACTACGCCCTCGTAAAGCCAAAGATGCCGGGACATCTTAGGTTCGAGATAGTCAAAATTTTGTATTTCTTCAGATTTTATATGCAGCGGCGTTACAATATGAAAAAATTCATGCGCTGCAAGTTCCACTATAACGGAGCTTAATTTTTCAATATTATCCTCATCCAAGCAAAACAAAGATGAATGATGATGTTCCAGGGCATTTTTATTTCCAGAAGGAAAGCCATTTGGAGAGAGGTAAATCAGAAAATTGTAATGGTCAACCGGTAAGATGCTTCCAAGATATTTATTTTGTGCCTCGAGAATGGGCAATATCTTATCTTTTATTTCAGAAGCTTTAACTTTTTTATTAGGAGAATAGACCGCAATCTGAATATCGCCATAACCCAATTTAAAATTTACGGTATCTGGAACAGCATACATGAGTGGTCTATCTATCAAATCGTGATAATTTGCAGCCCTGAAATTATCTCTTCCCGATTCGCTTGCTGTTCTTTTCAGTGAACTTGCCCCATACATAGAGGATGGGTAGGCAACGCTTAGTTCAATAGGCAAAGTCAATCCATTTTTAAAAAAACCAAAGAGCCCCTGGGCATTCAGTAAAAAACTTTTCCCCTCATCAAAACTCGTACCCGCTGCTTCAAAAACCGGTTCTTTCAATCTTGTATCCCAGGTATCATCTACAGTATAAATAATCTTGTCGAGTTTTTTAGCTTTGGTAATACGCCAAGTTGCTTCATCCACCCTATCAACATAAAGTGAATTACCTTTAATATCAAAGGCTTTAAAATCTTTTACAAGCTGCCCAAAATCGTGAATTTGATAGGTACCAGGCACAATTCGGGGAAAATAGAAATAAACCTCGTCAGATTGAATACCCGCGGGTACTTTCAACTCAACTTTTAACTGATCATCAATGACCTCGTTAAGATTGATGCTATATTTGTATGTACCAGTTTGAGCCCTAAGCGTAGTGCAAAAGTTTAGGGACAAAAAAATTATCAATACAAAAAAGGAAAGTTTCATGCTAAATTCGAATGGGTAATGGAGATTTTTCTTTACAAAAAAACTGAAAATAATTAAGATAGAGCGCTTTAAAACAAATTTTAACCTAGCAAATTAAAGATAAGGCAAAATTGATACCAAATAAAATTCTAATTACAATTTTTGTAGATTTTAGTAACTTAAGTATTCAATTTAACAATTATTCCAATCTTTTGATTGCAGCTTCTAAATCCTCTATACTTTTCTGTAAACGGAGATTATCAGATTCATTTTCTTTAAGACCCAAATAGTACTCCTCTGTTTTGGCTTTATCTTTTCTTTTTAAAGTGATAGCTGCCAGATTCAGATAAGCCATTGCCCGTTCTTGCTTCCTTGGAAGTCCAAGATCAAGGCTCAGCAGCAGAAATTCTTCCCCTTCTTTGAGATATAATGCCTCGCTACCGTCGCCCTTATTTACTTTATGCAATGAAATGAGTCCCTTGGTAAAATAGTAATAGGCTTTGTGGCTCTTGAAAAGCCATTCAGGCTTGTAAGTCTGGGCTAGTAATTTTTCAGCCTCATTAACTTTGGCCGTATTGAGCATAAAAAGAGCACCATTAACTGTACCAAAAAGCAGATAACCAACGATTAGAATCAATGCAAGCGACCACATTCCGATACTCATTACTGGCTTCATATTTAGCATCATAGCCACAAATCCTCCGGCTATAAGAGAAAAAATAAAGAAGATTCTGAATTTTAAAGCAAATAACATTGAATACTTAGTTTTAGACTTTATTCAAAAAAACAGTCCGAATCTTAATCCGGACTGCCTTATATTGTATGAGAAGTGTAATTTATCTTCTTTTACCTGGATTTCTTTTCATAAAACCCTGTTGCATCATCGATTTCATACCACCTTTACCCGAAGACTGCATTTTGCGTTGCATTTCGTGGTCGCCTTTGAGCATCATATCAACCTGAGCAAGTTGTTCTTTTACCTGAGGAGTTGTGATATTCAGCTTTTTTGTCTTGGCATGCAGTTCTTTTATTCTGTTAATGACGATCAGGTTCTTTGGGTCGCGCTGCAACTGCATAGCATGTATGTTTATGAGCTGAAGATAGGCCATACCTTTAAAATCATCGGCTATTTTCATAGTTAAAACATGATTGGTCAAAGTTTCAGCTTTTTTGGTATCACCTTTTTGCATGGCAATGGTACTCTTCATAAAATAGAACATGCCATGATAGCCAAATTGCAACCAGGATGGTTTAATAGTATATTTGAGCAATCTGTCAGCCCCATCGGCATCGCCTTCCTGCATTCTCATGGCTGCCCCGTTAACCGTACCAATCAGCAGATGCTTGGTCAGCAAAATAATTACTACTAAGAGTGGCATCCATGCCCAGGCCAAGCCTACTGTAGGCCAAAGAAAAATCGTTAAGCCTAAGCAAAGAAAAAACAGAATTACCTGTCTTTGAAAAGTAAAAAATTTAATAAACCCCATAGTAAGTTTGAATTGTATTTTGTTTGAATTGTATATAGAGAATGAACTCTTATTTAAATTGAGCTTAATGGTTTTAAACCAGGCCAGTCAAATCCTCAGTCAAATAATAACAGATTTCCCAGAGAATTGATTTTGTTTAATACGTTAAAAGTAATTTAATACTAATTTTTAAGCTATTTGCAAAGATAGGCCTTTTTAAAAGAACATTATGGTTTTTCGGTATTGATCCTTTCGAAATAACCTGTTGAACGATTTTTCCTGACATTATCCCAGTTAAAATACTCGCCGTGCATAGCGATATAGACACCCGATGGCAAAGATTGAGCAAATGCCAGCGCTGAGCCCAGGTTAAAAAATCCATCCGATGACATACCAAAGGTATAGGGTATCATAGCTCCGGTCAATACAATTGTTTTATCTGCAATTTCTTCAGATTTTGCCAGCATTTCAGCAGTTTTGACCATTGTATCAGTACCATGAGTAACGATAACATGTTTTTCCTTGGCCGATTCACAATGATGTTGAATAATTCCACGGTCATCATCTGTCATTTCCAAGCTGTCCACCATCATGAGGGTACGCACTGTTATATCGAGTGTTGAACGTCCTCTGATAAACATTTCTGGCAGGTGGGAGTCTTTAAAAAATAACTCACCCGTAATTAGGTTGTACTCCTTATCGAAAGTACCGCCGGTGATGAGCGCCAAAATCTTTTTTTTCATAATCCTTCAATGATTATTTGATTCTTTAACGAATAATTTTGTGTAAATGCGGCACTAAAAATCCAATTGCAGCCCCGGTCAGGTATCCGACTATAACGTCACTTGCATAATGTTTGCCAGCGCGCCAACGTAAAAATGCAACGGTTGCTGGCACTACTGCAGCAGTGGTCCAAACATAGGGCAGCGCTTTTGAGCTAGGGTTGTAATCTGAGAATATTTTAGCAGTCATAAAACTCATAGAAGCAGTGACTGAAGTATGCCCCGAGAAAAAGGAGTAACGTGCATCGCGTTCCAGCTTGTAGTGCTCTGGTGCATTGGGATTGTACACATATGGACGGGTTCTTTTTACTAAAACCTTGGTCAAATTTGTAACTCCAGTATTCAATGCCATTGTCTGTGCCCAAATTGTACCAATTTTATAATAATCATTGCGGATATTTTTATCAAAAAACAATAAAGAAGGTGCTGCCATTGCGCCAATCATTAGCACATCGCTTCCCTTTGCTGCCGGTCTTGACCAATTATAGGCTGCAGATCTATCAAAAGCATTAATATTTGATCTGTCAAGTGTGCTTATAAAAGCAGGCTGCAGCGCTTCTGATTTCCTGTCGAGCAGAAAATAAGCCAAATTCAACCCAACTCCAGCTGTTGCGAGCGGTGCATCGAATTTGTAGGTCAATGTATATGGCGAATTAAAGCTATTTTGTGCCTTCAGGTAAAAAAAATTTAACTGTAACAGAAAAACAGCAAGGAATAGGTTCAGGCTTTTCATTGAATTATGATTTTGAAAAAATTAGTACCAATCCAATTATGAAAGCTAAAATTATAAGGACAAGCAAAGCCACTTTTACGGCAGAAATAGGTTTCTGTCCTTTAATTTTACCTGTTTGTCCATTTACCGCAAATTGGTAAGGCTTACCATTGTATTGATAAGTACAAAGCCATACAGGTAGAATTACGTGTTTAAATGACTGATCGTAAAAATCGGCATTGATTGTCAAATTACGCTGTGTGTCACCACCAATTTCACGATTTGCGCGAGCCCTCAGTCTATCCATCATGATATCTTCAGCTTTGTTATATCCTTCTTTTACTTCGAGGCTATAAATTTCAGCTTCCCAGCCAACCATCAGTTCAGGATTGTGATTTGTCAACTCATCGAGCCTGTATGGATAAATATTCGAAATGATGTTTTCGGGTAAACCCTTTGACGCAACAATTAAAATATCATCAAAAAACTCGTTAAAACTACCATTTCTCCATTCCCATCGAGTTCTGCGAACCTGTTTGCTAACGTATTTCCCATTTTCATAAACCTGTTGGGTTTCATAATAATGATATCCGGCTTCGCCCGACCATTCGGTGTAGGTCTGTGAGTCGTAGGTCCAAAATGGGACATAAATGCCATGCAGGTCACCCAATGCTGCCAAATGTTTTAGTTTATTGGGATGAAACCAACCTTTTTTAATCCAATCTTTAAATTTTGAAACAGCTTCTTTTTTGCCTATTTTAAAAGGAATGATGCCCTGTGGCTGTATAAGATTTTGGTCAAAGGCTTTTTCATTCACTTTTTCCGAACCGCAAAAATTACATCTAACCGATACTTCAGTTTCGTCAATCATAAGCTTGGAGCCACAGCCCTGACAATCAATGACTTTTTTGCCACTTTCTTTTGGCACATAGGTCGACTTTAGACTTTCTGCCATTGCCAGCGACTGTTCCTTTACTAAGTCATCGGCCTTATCATAATCTTTCTCAAAAGCGCAATGTTCACAGGCAATCTTTTGTTTTTCGGCAGAATAT
>JBILRK010000150.1:0-5599 GCA_044372705.1 Saprospira sp.
TTACAAAAAACTGAATGTAAACAGTAAATCGGAATTGTTTAATATGTTCAAAACTTAATCCCCAATTATTCATTCCCCATAAACAAAAAGGTAGCCTGAGCAATTCAGACTACCTTTTTTGGTTTTGGTTTAGTTTTGTTTTATCTTAGTTTCCGTCACAGACTTCAACATCGAGGTGAACTACGTAGTAGTTAGAATCGTTGCCTTGTACCGTAAGGTTTGAACCTTTATAGAGCGTAAACAATCCAGCTGCAGGTCTGCTAGTTGGCAAAGTATTGTAACCTTGTACTTTTACAGGCTCGCTTACATTCTGCAATTGCATGTTGTTGCCCAAGTTGATAGTGATTACATCTGTGGCTGCATCGTAAGTAACCGAAGCACCAGGAACTGCGTTTTGACCAGCATAGATAGGATAAGTGCCAGATACTGAAGCATCCATAGCATACCACCAAGCATTGCCTGCACCAGCTGTAGCACCGCCAAAAGCAGTTTCTTCCTGCCAGTCGCAACTGTTGTTGTTACATGGCACCAGATTGTAGCAGAAAGTAAGATTGCTCAAACCTGCAGCCGAACCGCTTGCATTTACTGGAGAAGCCAATCCTGAATCGGAAGTTTCACCATTATTATAGTAATAAACATTAGCACCTCTGCCACCTTTTACGATTACCGCCATATTAGATACACAGAAACCAGTTGGAGGGGTGATAGACCAGCTAACATTGGTGCCGTCAGTTGTTACAGTTATGATTCCGAAAGATGAGCTGAAAGAGCTACCGTTATAGTCAACTCTACCAGTAGTGTATTGGTATCCACTAAGGCCTACATTTGTAGCTGCTTCCTGGCAAGTTACATTGCCGCCGTTGTTTGCGCCATTCAATAATGTAGGCGTATTTCCACTGTCTGAAGTTCTTGAAGCAAGCGTAACATTTTCTTCTTTGTTACATGAAGTAAAAATGGCAGCTGCCAAAGCGAGAATTGTGAAAGTTTTGCGAATCATTGTGTTTATAGAATTTAGTTTTAATAATCATTTGAGAGTTCAAAGATAGATTCGGAAAAAGTCTCCTCTAAAAAATTGGCATCACATAAAGATGCTAATTTTGCTTTTCAGAGGGAAATTCAGAAAAAATATCAATTTTTGAAAAAGAAGGAAGATAATCATAAAAATTGTATTTGCCTGATAATTAAACTTGTAGTTGTTTTTTTGCAAAAAATCAAATTTTGAAGAATTTTTATATTTTAATCTTTTTTCCAAAAAAATAATCAATTGTTATGAAGTGCCATGTAGGTTGTACCACATTATAATGTGAGCTGCGCTCAATTTTAATAGTTTTTTCAGCTATTGGCGCGGGATTTTTCATAATTTCGCCTCGCAAAAACAACCAAAACTATGTGCAGATTTTCTTTGAGCTTATTCATTATATTATTTAACGCTCTAAACCTGGCCTATGCACAAGGTCCAATTGCTACTTATCGCTATTACAGCATAACCGACGGTTTAGCCGACAATAATATCAGTGATATAGTAAAGGACAATTTTGGTTATGTATGGATTGCTGGTCAAAACGGTCTAACCCGATTCGATGGAAACAATTTTATCGTTTTTAACAACGAAAATCAAACAGATTTTTTTACTAATAATAGTATTTCGAAGCTTTACAGCACAAGAGATAAGATTTATCTTTTGTCAAAAGAAGAGGGGCTCATAGAGCTAGACCCCCAAAAACTATCTTTCAAGAAAATCACAGATAGAGGGATTGTTTCAATGCATCAAAAAAATGATACAGTTGCACATTTGTACGCGGATGGATTTTTGGAATTAAAAAAGGGAAAAGCTGCCCTCATAAAAAGACTACTCAAGTATAACCCCAAAGATGATATAGTAATTCACAATAACAGCATCTTTGTTAGTTCCTATCACTTAGGAGTATTTGAACATAAGCTTTCAAATCTGGAACAGATAAGGGTTTTTAACGAACCAAATAAAACAGGCTACTTTATTTACCCTTCAAAAAAATATGGGATAGTGTTGAATATGTCTGACAGACTCATGGTTTTTGATCAAAATAATAACCTTAAGTCTTGCCCAAATGTCGATGTACGTGAAATAGTTACCTCCTACAATGAATATACAGAAAACAGCCAAGAAATAATATATTCATTCAGAAGTCTAAACCTAGCCGATTCGCTTTCTTTTTATAATTTTATACAAAGAGAAATTCCGAATGTAGAGTTAAAACAAATCCTAAAAATAAATCCAACAACCATTCTGATAGCTTCGAATCAGGGACTAATTAAAATAAATTACACGAATCAGAATTATTTTGAATCTATTGATGACAATAGTTTCTTTAAGACTAGTACGCTTAGGGTAAGACGCAAAATCATAGAAGGGGATAAAGGTAAATTTTATATGCTTGGTTATCCATCTGTGGTTGAATACGATTCAAAATCAAAAGTTTTTAAAAATCTATCCGACATAAAATTTCCTGTAAGCTATTACGATGGAATTATGGTTGATTCTGTAATTTATTTGACAACGGAAGGAAGTGGGTTTTATAGTTATAATCTTTACAATAATAAATATGTTAAAATCCCTCTCACCGACTTAGATACAACAACTGGGCTATTTCACATTTCAAGCTTGAATGATTCAACCCTTGTATTGGGGGGCTTTGGAAATATTATTACTTACAACATAAAAACCAAAACCAATGCAAACTACTCAATTGGAAAAAAACTAAATGTGTATGACATTGAAGAGGTAAAAAGTAATGGTGTTTTTCTAGCTGCTACCGATATTGGATTACTAAATTTCAAAACAGACAATACAGGTAAAATTATTTTTTCTAAAAAAACCGTACCCACAAAAACTGCAGTGAAAGACATTTTGGTCGATGATGAAAATCGGCATATCTGGCTTGCCACAAATCACGGAATTGAACTCAGAAATAGCGCTGATTTTACCAAAATAAGGGAATATTCAAAACCCAATGAAATCAGACATCAAAAAGTAACTGCCCTACAGCAAGATAAATCTGGCAGAATTTGGGCTACAACCTACTCGGGAATAACAGTTATTGATTATAAAAACAATAAAAGGTATTTTATTGACCGTTTCGATGGACTGCGAAATGAAGAATTTAACTACAAGAGTTTTGCAAAACTAAAAAATGGTAGCTTTATTTTTGGCGGCATTAACATGTATGATATCGTAGACCCCGAAATTCTAAGTAATAAGAACTATTTAAATCGTTTTTTTATTACTGGAATTCAAAAAATAAGCAATGGTTCAAGTAAACTATATTCATATACAGACTTTAGCTCGGGAAATATAAGTTTCAATACAGGTGAAGAGGATTTGTACATTTACCTGAGCAATTTCGATTATGCTGAAAAATCGGGTTATCATTTCGAGTTTAAAAAAGCAAATTACGATTGGATTCCTGTTGTGAAGAATCGAATAAGGTTATCAAATGACAGACCTGGTTCTTATAAAATTAGTATCAGAATGCTTAACCCTCTTGGGGTTGTTGTCGATGAGAAAACTTTTTATGTTTTTGCCAAAGTGCCTTTTTATCTGACTAGATTGTTTTTTATTCTTGTAGCAATTATTGTCAGCTTGCTTTCTGCCGTCTCAATATTTTTGTTTTTCAGAATTATTAAAATAGAAAAAAGAACCAAAGAAAGAATTGCTGAAGATTTACACGATGAGGCTGGCACAACGCTCACAAAACTTTTGATGATGGTAAACAATGGTGATTCAACTGAAAAAACAAACACATCAATTAAATCTGGTTTGTACGATTCGCTTTACAGTATCAGAGCTTTTATCGATTCTATGAGACCTACAAGACGAAGTTTAAAGGAATTTGAAGATGACATTAATGATTTTTTAAAATCGGTTAATGATGTTGAAATCAAAGCCTTTTTCTTTGCGGATAATAAAGTTATAAAATTGAAACAGGAACTTTACCGCGACATGAAACTTTGTATTTATGAAGCGATTACTACGATTGTTAATTTCTCTGGGGCTCAAAAAATTGAATTAGAACTAACACTTGTCAATAATCATATAAATATAACCGTGAAATATGACGAAATTGGGGAAAAAGCTATAATTTACCAAAAAAATGGAAACGGCTTATCCAATTTCCAGAAGAGGACAGAAAGGCAAAATGGCAATTTCAGTTTTTCGAAAAGCAGCGAGGAAGAAATCCTCGAATTTTCTTTTGAATTATAACCCTACCCACCAAACTAATGAAAAAAGTTATTATAATTGAAGACAACATGATTATTGCTGAACTAGTACAAAAGCAAATCAATAATCAGGGTGAGTACTTCTGTGAAAAATATTATCTCAATCCAGTAGAATTTTTAAAATCGGAAGATACTTGCGACATCATTCTTTTGGATATTATGATGCCGGAAATGACAGGGCTCGATGCTATTGATAAAATTTTGGCTAAACTACCCAATGTATCTATTATCATCAACTCCATCAAGGACGATTCTGAAACTATTTTCAAGGCTTTACAAAAGGGTGCAGTGGGCTATATCGATAAACAAACCTTCGATAATTCCTTTATCGATGTATTTAAATCGGTTGAAAACGGCGGTGCATATATGACCCCCAAAATTGCCCGAAAAGTAATGGATTTTTTCAGTGGCAAAAAGAAAATGCCCGACAACCTTACCGAAAGAGAAGTGGACGTCGCAAATGCAATTTTGGAAGGACTTAGTTATAAAATGATTGGCGATAAATTCGGCATATCGTTAGATACAGTGAGAGCGCATGTAAAAAATATCTACAAGAAATTGAGCATCAACAGCAAGTCGCAGCTATTCAATATTTTTAAAAAATAAGTTTAGACCTCCTTATTTTTATTTAAGGCTTTTTACTTTAGGTTTTTATACTTATTTTGTGACTAGGAATCACAAATCGTAGATAATTGAAGAACTTAATCCGTTTTATGACCATAATTCAAATTCAATACTTTCAAAATTAAAAATATTGGGGCACTTTTCAATCCGATAACTATCGGATTAGCTAATTTTCAAATCCTCAAATAACGTAGATATGTTAAAGCCAAGAATACTTCCCGAAGATATCGAAGGATTAAAATTCATCGAATACCGCAAAAGTTTTATTAAGGAACTAAGACGTATGAAATCGGCTTGCTCAGAACCCGGGCAAACAACCAATTTTATGATTATGACCGATTGGAATTTCCCCGACCTTCCGGCAAAAGATCTTCCCCTGATTGTAATTGGGGATTTCAAAGGAAATTGGGAGAAATATTACAAAAAAACTGCCCGCAAGCGTTCTCAAAAGGACTTTGCCTTTGGTAATGCCAGTTTTGGAAAAGAAACCTCAGAGGGGCAGGAGTTTATTCTCGAAATTCGACATGGTCGAATAAAGCCAAAAGGATCACGTGCACTCGATAAGGTCATTTTAAGCAAGGTGGGCTTGTTTCCAGTAGTGATTAAAAGAGGCGGGACAGATGAGGAAACTACTGATGCCGAAGACGGAGCAGATGCAGAGAACATCAGAAATGGTGCTGTCGCTTCCACAATTACAGCTACTGTTGGCAATTCGGCT
>JBILRK010000135.1:0-5920 GCA_044372705.1 Saprospira sp.
CATAGCATTTTAATTTTAATCTTTAGCAAATTGAATGTCAATTATATGTGAATTACATAAATTCAATCTTGATAAAGCGTGAAGTTAATGTATATCTTGAGATATTAAAAGCCAAATAAGTTCTAAGGATGAAGTTGATAAATACTAATTAATTTTCCAAATTTTGATTTGACTTTTTTATTATCTACTTTTACAGGCAGAATAAAGTTTTAACGCAGTAATGCTTCAATAAATTCCATTTCTAATGAAATTTGCCTTTATATTATTCTTATTTACATTGTTTGCATGTTCCAACAGATTGGAAGATGTAAATAGAATTTCATTAAAAGAGGCATCTAATATTGAAACGGCAAAAGATGTGGACATTTTATACAGCGATTCGGCAGTTGTCCGTATGAGAATCAAATCGCCATTGATGCAAAACAAAATATTAAAAGATGATCCAACCAGAGTTTTTCCAAATGGTGTTTGGGTAGATTTTTATGACAAATCCAAGGCTCCAACAAGTCATCTAATAGCAAAATATGCAGAGTACTCTGAAAAGCAAAAGCTTATCACATTAAGAGATAGTATTGTGGTAAGTAATTATAAAAATGAAAAATTAGAAACTGAAGAACTATTCTGGAACGAGCGGGATGGCAGAATTTATTCTAAAAAATTTGTTAAGGTAACTACTCCTTCAGAAATCATTCTCGGATATGGATTTTCGTCTAACATGGAATTCACTGAGTGGGAAATTGACTCGGTGAGTGGAATTTTCCAGAGTGGCACTTTAATTGAAGGATAAATAAACATAAAATGGCAGCAGATATTATTTTAATTGTAACATTACTTTTGGCTTCAGCATTTTTCTCAGGAATTGAGATTGCCTATCTTTCGGCTGACAGGTTAAGAATTGAACTTGAAAAGAAGAAGGGAAATGGCATTGGTAACATACTTTCGGGTTATATTGAAAAGCCATCAATTTTTCTGGGGACAACGCTAGTTGGCAACAACATAGTGCTGGTAATTTTTAGTGTTATAGCAGAAAAGTTCATGCTTGAATCACTGGGATTCGGTACGCTCATTCCTCAACAGTTGCAACTTTTGACACTTACGCTAATTTCAACAGTTGTCGTTTTGATATTTGGTGAATTCATGCCAAAGGTTTTCTTTAGGGCAATGGCTACTCCTATTTTATTTTTCTTTGCCTATCCTTTTAATCTCATTAAGATTTTACTAACCCCTTTTGTATGGATTATGGTAAAATCATCTTATGGTCTGCTTCGCCTATTTTTTGGTATTAAAAACTCAGATAATGAACAGGCTTTTACAAAATTAGACCTTGAACATTTTATTAAGAGTATAAAAACTAATAATACAGAAGAAATTGATCACACACTATTTCAAAATGCCCTGTATATCGGTACTGTTAAAGTAAAAGATTGTATGATTCCAAGAAATGAAATTCAGGGAATTGATATCGACTGTACTATTGAAGAACTTCGTGCAAAATTTATAGAGTGTCAGAATTCGAGACTTATTATTTATGATAATTCTATAGATGAAATAAAAGGCTATGTTCATCATCAGAAACTGATGGAAAACCCTAAAGACATAAAAAGTATTATGTTTAAAATAACCGTTGTTCATGAATTTACAGCAGCAAGAGAACTCATGAACCGACTCATAAAGGAAAAAATAAATATCGCCTGGGTTGTTGATGAGTTTGGTGGGACAGCCGGGATTGTTACACTAGAGGATATCCTTGAACAAATTTTTGGCGATATATCTGATGAGTATGATGCTCAACCTTTACATGAGAAGATTTCGGAAAATGAATTCCTGGTTTCTGGCAGACTCTCTATTGACTATTTGAACGAAGAAAATAATTTTGAACTACCTGAAAGTGACAGTTACAATACACTTTCGGGCTTCTTAGTTTCAGAACTTGAGAGTATTCCAAGCCAAGGAAGCACTTATAACTGGAATAATCTTGAATTTAAATTTGAAGAGGTAAGTGATACAAGAATTGAAACCGTAAGAATAAAGGTTCTTTTCGAATCGGATGATGAGGGTAAAGAAAAAGATTAGACCCAAATTCAGGGTTATTTTTTCTTTGACTTCTGTGGATTTAAATCTACCTCTAGTTCATTATCCCAATCAGCCCTCAGATTTGTAGGCTTTGACTTTGTGATTGTTTCGGGTTGTATTTTTTGAAGATAGTTTCCAGCTGTAAAATTTCCACTTTGGTCTTTATCATGTATGATTTCTAAAAAATAGCGATTTGGCTCGAGTTGTTTAAATTCCTGATTCCAGCTATTTTGACCAATGAATGTAAATCTCGAAATTTGGGATTCATCCTCGTCTAGTAATCTCACAATATAATTGCTAGTACTATCTGCATTGATGATGCTTATTTTTAAATTACCTAAGTCCTTGTCTCTTAATACCATATAAGGTCTTCTCAAGGTATCACTATTTTGTTCTCCCCAAATATCTGTAATTGCTGCGGGCAAAATTATCAGTTCAGCTGTTTGACTTTTTAAGGGCTCTTTTATTTGAAATTGAAAAGTTCTGAGCTGATCAGTTTTTTTCTCTTGATTGATTTGAGCAAAGGACAGGGAATCTTTCAATAATATTTTCGAAAAATCGATCTGCCCAATTGGGCGACTATAATCTACAAGCATTTGATTTTTGGGATGCAGGTTGAATTTCTTTTCTTCAGTCTTGCTCTTAGGTTTTTGTGCAGCTGCAATACCTGTTGCACTGTAAACCAATTCCTTTTTTGGCCAGCTATCTGAATTTGCTTCAACTATATCAATCGTATCCCTAAATTCGAAGGCCGGAACCGAAAGCACTAGTCTGTCAGTGTTTGTGCCTTTCCACCAAACATGTAAAGTGTCTCGTCCTCGTTCTGTAAAGACTTCTACGGCCTTATCACTCTCGAAAATTTCGACGCTGATACTATCCGAGACTTCCCTATTAAACTGAATTCTGCAACTGTTTTTCCCTATTATTTTTGAACTTAGTACACTAAGCGCTTCGTCTTCTTTAAAAAGTCTTAGTTTTAAAACCCCTTGAGTACTATCACTTAGGAAAATGGGATCTTTCATAAATGCTATGAGCTCGCCTCGGTCATATTTATAATTATTGTTGTTATCGGAAAGTGCAAACACCTTAAAATTGCCCGATTTTATGTTTTCTAATTTAAAAAGTCCCTGTTTATCGGTTCTTGCAATATAAATAGGCCTTTCTTTATATGGTAGAGAATCGTCGTTCCTATCATAAAGCATGACCCAAACTTTCTCGACTGGTTCTGAACTGAGTGCATCGAGAACTTGGCCTGAAACTGAAAGAGAATCCAAAACCGGCCCGGTTGAAAAAACATAGCGTAAATTTTGTGCTGGATTATTTTCTGTAAAATCTTTTACGGCCTCACCAAACTGTATGGAATAAGTGGTATTAGGTAATAACTCCTCTTTGAATTTCAATACGACACTTTTGTGTTTAATTTTAAATTCGGGTTTGCTTTCTAATGGTGGTGAAATTATAACCTGATTTATCGGATCATTCAATATAACCCATTCGTTAAACGTAAGTATAATTTCTTTTTCCCTGAAATTTGTCTGGAGATTGGGAGTCGAATAACGCGCAGAGTCAAGCTTCGGAGGGGTGCTGTCCTTTGGACCTCCGGTAAGTGGGCGCTGCTCGGCACAAGAGCTGAGTAAGGCTGATAAAATTAAAAAATATAGATAATTGGGCACTTCGTTGGTTGTTCGTTGTTCGTTGTTCGTTGTTTGTTGTTGGTTATTGGTTGTTGGTTATTGGTTATTGGTTGTTGGTTATTGGTTGTTCGTTGTTTGTTGTTGGTTATTGGTTGTTCGTTGTTTGTTGTTTGTTATTGGTTGTTCGTTGTTGGTTGTTGGTTGTTCGTTATTGGTTGTTGGTTATTGGTTGTTGGTTATTGGTTGTTCGTTATTGGTTATTGGTTGTTGGTTATTGGTTGTTGGTTATTGGTTGTTCGTTGTTTGTTGTTTGTTGTTCGTTGTTGGTAATTATTGAGCACTCCGTGCTAAAAATCTGATTTAAAGTGAAAGTGAATCTCGGGATAATCCTGTCTTGCGGTATCGAGCATCCAGGGTGTTTCTGCCAGATAAACATCGCGGCTCTCTTTATCCTTGGCCATGAAGTTGGTTTTCTTGCGCAGGAACTCGTCTAACTTGACTTTGTTGTCACTTGTAATCCAACAGGCTTTGTATAGCTGTATGGGCTCGTAGCGGCATTTTGCTCCATATTCATTTTCGAGACGGTGCTGTAAGACTTCAAACTGAAGTTGACCAACTGTTCCGATAATTTTTCTTCCATTGTGGTTACGTACAAATAATTGAGCTACACCCTCATCCATCAGTTGTTCAATACCCTTGGCCAATTGTTTCGATTTCATTGGATCGGCATTTTCAATGTACTGAAAGAGCTCGGGAGAAAAGCTGGGGATACCTTTATAATGCAGCAGTTCCCCTTCGGTAAGTGTGTCACCGATTTTAAAATTTCCAGCATCGTATAAACCTACAATATCGCCCGGAAAAGCTTCTTCTACAACCTCTTTCTTCGATGCCATAAAGGTTGTGGGGTTGGAAAATTTCATTTTCTGTGCCTTACGGATATGCAGATAGTTTGTATTGCGCTGAAAGGTCCCTGAGCAAATGCGTAAAAATGCGATGCGGTCGCGGTGGCGGGGGTCCATATTGGCATGTATCTTAAACACAAAACCACTAAATTTTTCTTCATCGGGTTTTACCTCACGCTCTTCGGTCTGATACGCATGGGGTGGTGGGGCTATCTGTACAAAACAGTCCAACATCTCCTTCACCCCAAAATTATTAACTGCCGAACCAAAAAAGACTGGTGAGAGTTGCCCATCGAGATAATATTCGCGATCAAATTCGGGATAAACAGTAGTTACAGTTTCGAGTCCTGTGCGGAGTTCTTTGGCATAACGTTCTCCCAGATGTTTTTCTAAATCGGGGTGATTGGGATCTTCAAATTCTAAAACATTGCCATATTTGGTACCCGGTGCAAATAAATTTAATTTTTGTCCATAGATATCGTAAACCCCTTTAAAATCGGAACCCTCTCCTATTGGCCAGCTAAGGGGACAAACATTAAGTTTAAGTTTTGTTTCAATTTCATCCAGGAGATCGAAGGCATCTTTACCTACTCGGTCCATTTTGTTAACAAAAACAATGATGGGCGTATCGCGCATGCGGCAAACCTCGACCAGTTTTTCGGTCTGCTCTTCTACCCCTTTGGCAACGTCGATTACAACAATGACCGAGTCGACAGCAGTGAGGGTGCGATAAGTATCCTCGGCAAAGTCTTTGTGACCTGGCGTATCGAGAATATTCACCTGGCAATCGGCATATTCAAACCCCATTACCGAAGTTGCCACCGAGATACCACGCTGCTTCTCTATTTCCATAAAGTCGGAAGTGGTCGATTTTTTTATTTTATTCGATTTGACAGCACCTGCTACCTGAATGGCCCCTCCAAAAAGTAGTAGTTTTTCGGTGAGGGTGGTTTTACCGGCATCGGGGTGGGCAATGACCGCAAAGGTGCGGCGCTTGGCTATTTCCAGTTTAAGATTTGACATGTTTTTATGTATGCATTTATTAGCGCCGCAAATTTAAACTTTTTATTGCATAATTTAAAAAGATTACTGAATTGGCTTTCTATTGAAGGAATTAACGTTAATTCCTTTATTACGTTGAAGCAATTTATATTATTTTCTTCAGTACGTTGAAGTAATTAACGTTAATTTATTTATTCAATTGAAGTAATTTACATTATTTTCTTCAGTAGGTTGAAGGAATTTTTATTATTTCCTTGAATAAATGTAAAAAAAGCATAGTTTTGTAAAAAGAAATTTATGAATCAAATT
>JBILRK010000136.1:0-5913 GCA_044372705.1 Saprospira sp.
TATGAATTTGGTGGACTGGCTTCGTCAGTATTCACAGGAAAAGGATGAAACCTTTATACGTGGATTTTTGGGACGTATGCTATTTTCCGGTGAAGAAACACAAAAATCATCTAATGTTCTTTCCGGAGGCGAGAAAGTGCGCTGCCTACTCTCAAAAGTGATGCTGGAAGAAGGAAACGTTCTTGTTTTGGACGAACCTACCTCCCACCTCGACCTTGAAGCAATTACAAAATTGAACGAATCTCTTATGGAGTTTGCCGGACATATTATATTTACTTCTTCTGACCATCAGTTTGTACAGACTGTTGCCAATCGTATCATTGAAATCACCCCTAAGGGTACTATCGATAAACTAATGAGTTATGATGAATTCCTTCAGGATAATGATGTAAAGGAACTGCGCAAGACGATGTACAATGTTTAGGAGGAAATAGGAAAAGAGCTATTTAGTTCAGAGTGGCCAGGTACTAGGTACTAGTTTAGATGAAAGATTCTAATCTCTTCTCGTCCGAAAGACGAGACAAAAGTCTCTAAGTCTAAAGTCTAAAAAATAAATTCTAACTTCTTACTTCTACTTTCAAATTTGGCCTAGTTCTTAGTTAAAAAATTCTAAATTCAGCCTTCTACCTTCTAATTTCTACCTTCTAATTTCTACCTTCTAATTTCTACCTTCCAAAAATGAAACAAATCACAAGCGCCTTACTGGCAACCCTCCTGCTACTTGCACTTTCGAACGACGCAATGGCACAGAAATCAAAATCAAAAAAAGGTCAAAGCAAAGTTGACACTAGCAGCCTTAGCTACAATTATGGTTTGCTATTGGCAATGAGTCTTCAATTGCAGGGTGTACCAAACGATTCGATTAATACTACGGATGTAATGGCCGGCATTGAAAAAGCATTAAAAAACAAAGGAAACAATGCTGAATTTGAAAAATCACAGGCAATTTTTGCTAAAAAAATGGAAGGCATCCAAAAATTAGCAGAAAAGGAAAGTGCTAAAAAAGAGGAAAAATGGTTTGTTGACAATGCCAAAAAGAATCCAAATATCAAATCACTAGCAAGTGGTGTACAATATGAGGTATTGAAAGCTGGAACCGGTGAAAAACCAACCCCTACCAGCAAGGTAACTACACATTACCACGGTACACTCACCGATGGCACTATATTCGACAGCTCTGTTGAAAGAAAAGAGCCAGCAACTTTTCCAGTGAATGGCGTAATTAAAGGCTGGCAGGAAGCATTGCCTATGATGAATGTTGGTTCTAAATGGAAAATTTATGTTCCTTCTGCATTGGCATACGGTTCACGTGCTGTTGGTAAAATACCAGCAAACTCAATTCTAATATTTGAAATTGAGCTGTTGAACATTGAAAAATAATATCTTACTAAAATCAATCGTATCTATTATGAAAATTTCAAAATCACTTGCACTAGCACTCCTAATAAGTGGCTCTTTGTCAATTGGTTCTTGCGGTGATGGCAAAAAATCTGCCAGCGAGTCCACAATACTTAACGATAGTACTTCACAAAAACAAGGTGTGCAATCTGCGCCAAGTGAAAAATTCAATTATGCACTTGGAATAATGATTGGAGACAACCTCAGTAAAAATCTTGGCGTTTCTTCAAAAAATTTAAATGTTGATGAATTCTGTAACGCAATAGCAGAAGGACTTGCCAGTAAAAATGACAAAGAAGTTGCTGCTGCTTCAATGGCTTTTAAGCTTGAAGCTCAGAAATTGTCTGTTGAAAAACAGCAAAATAAGCCTTTATCAAAATTTAGTGCAGCTTTTTCCAAAAATGCCGGATCTAACTTTGCTAGCAGCTTCAAAACTGCAGGTATCAGTGCCGAGTCTTTCAAAACTGAGGAATTCAAAAAAGGATTTATTGCAGGTTTAGGTGAAGCAACTGCCGAAATTGACATGCAAACTGCCGATCAGATACTGAGACAGGAATTCGAGCGTATGAAAGTGGTTGTTTCACAGCAAAATGCTGATGCCGGTAAAAAATTCCTCGAAGAAAACCTTAAGAAGAATCCAAAACTAAAAACTACTGCCAGCGGAATGCAGTATGAAGTACTTAAAGCCGGCAATGGTCCAAAACCTGCCGCAACTGACAAAGTACTCACGCATTATCATGGAACACATATCGATGGTTCGGTATTTGACAGCTCTGTAGAACGTGGTGAACCGATTGAATTTGCGCTGAATCAGGTAATCAAAGGCTGGACAGAAATCCTGCAGCTGATGCCAAAAGGTTCTAAATGGAAGGTCTATATTCCTTCTGACCTGGCATATGGCGCTCAAGGTTCTCAAGGTGGAATCGGACCTAACGAAACTTTGGTCTTCGAAATTGAACTATTGAAAATAAACGGTAAATAACCTTAAAAATGTATTTCCGATTTCTATCGGGAAAAAGATGAAAGCTAAAAGAGCAAAGTTCTTTTAGCTTTTGTCTTATAAAAAAGGAATTTTGGCGCTGTCTTTGCTATTGCAAGACGACTCTTATTTTTAACATTTAAAACATTTTTTATGAAAAATATCAAACTGATCGCATTCGGCATGTTCCTCGGAATGGGCATTTTTTTTATGATGAGTTTTATTGGTGCCGATAAAAAAGCGCCTAAGGGCAGTGTAGGTTATGCACTTGGCGTACTTATTGGCACAGATTTAAAATCAAAGGGTTTCAGTAGTGAGAATATCAATGCCGAAGAGTTGGCCAAAGGACTAAAAGATGTGCTTGATGGCAACTCCATGATGGATATGAATACTGCTCAACAACTTTTTCAACAGGAATCTGCCAAAGTTTCAGAAATTGCCAAGGCTAAGGCAACAGAAGAAGGCAAGAAATTCCTCGAAGCCAATGCCAAAAAACCGGGTGTAAAAACAACTGCAAGTGGTTTGCAGTATGAAGTTATTAGCGCTGGAGATGGCACTAAACCTATTCTTCAGGACAAAGTAAAGGTTCATTATCATGGCACTTTAACAAACGGTACTGTGTTCGACAGTTCTGTTGACAGAGGTGAGCCTATCTCCTTCCCACTCAATGGCGTAATCCAAGGCTGGCAGGAAGGTTTACAGCTGATGCCAAAGGGTTCTAAATACAGATTGTTTATCCCCGCATCTCTTGGTTATGGCGACCGTCCAGCAGGTAAAATTCCAGCAAATTCAGTTTTGATCTTTGACGTAGAGCTGTTAGGAATTAATGAATAAGATTTAAATCAATCACATCCAATTAAATAATTAACATGAAAGAAATCAGTTATCAGGTAGGACTTTTGGTAGGTTCAAACCTGTCGAATCAGGTGAATCCTGAAGATATGGATTTGCTGTCTTTGGCAAGAGGTATCGAAGATGCGATCAATGGCTCTGCCGATGATAATACTATGGATAAGGCTGCCCGCGCTGTTCAGGCCTATATGCAGGATGTACTCACAGCACGTGCCAAAGAGTCACTTGGCGAAGAAATTGAATTCCTTACCCAAAATGCTAAAAGACCTGAGGTGCTAAGTCGCCCAAGCGGTCTGCAGTACGAAGTACTCAAAGCAGGAGAAGGCAAAGTACCTTCGGCCCGCAATACCGTTTTGGCACATTATGAAGGTCGTTTGCTCGACGGTTCTATCTTCGATAGTTCTATTATGCGCGGAGAACCGGCTCAGTTTCCTGTTGGCAACCTCATCCAGGGCTGGCAGGAAGCGCTGCAGATTATGCCAGTAGGCTCTAAATGGAGACTCTATATTCCGCATAATCTTGGATATGGAGAGCGTGGCGCTGGAAGCGATATTCCACCATTTGCTACCTTGATTTTCGATCTTGAACTGATCAATATCGTATCATAAGCAGATAGCTCAATAAATATACAAAAGGCTCGGAAGTACTCCGGGCCTTTTGTGTTTAATTATTTGAACTTTTTAAAAAGCGTTCAAGATTTTTTATTTTGTCATTTATCCAATTTTCATAGTCAAAATAATTTAAAACACTTCGCTCGTATTCCGAACCAAAAACAGTAGCAAGATCGGCTGATAGTTTTTTAAAAATAAGCAGTTTATCTTTTTTATCGCCTATTGCTTTGGGAATTTCTCTAATGAGGAATTTTAGCATTCTTTTTTCAAAACCATACATTACCCTATTCCTTTTGACAAATTCATTGGTCGCTTTTGCGGAATAAATCATCAGTTCAAACTCCCTCAATTCAAAACAGCAAAGACAGAAAAGTAGTCTTGAATGTACATAAAAGTCGATGGTATGCCCTTTTACGTTGAGATTCTGATAAATTTCATTGAAATAAGTAAATGCCTTTTGTATGTCTCCTGAATTAAAAAAACACTTGGCCAGATCGAAATAAAAATGGTTTAAATTTATTCTCGAAAAGTTTTTTTCATTTTTGAGAATATAGGCCTCAGCTTCTTCAATTTCACGCCCGATTGTCAGTGTCGGGTTTTTATTTTGACTGATCAGTTTTGAAAGATTAAAATAAAAAAAGGCATCATTTTTTATTCTGCTGCTAAGTTTGGTTTTCATCAGATTCCTTAATTCCAAAAGTGCAGTATTGCTCTTACTGTGTCCTGTCATAGAATGTGCATTCAACAAATTGTAAATCGAAAAAAGATAATGCTCCGGAAAATTCAGCATATTCGATTTTTTTAAGGTCATATGTTTGAAATTGTTTTTTGCAAAATCAAATGCCTTTTCCCAATTGTTTATATGCGCTGCCGCCCAATAGTTAAGCAGGTTATAGCTGTATTTATTCAAAACACCCTCCGTTTGATAATTTTTTCCGAGAAAGGGATGAGCCATCATTTCTAAAGATTTCTTTTTATCCGACTCTTCCCTCATAAACATATTTCTGTCGAGGATTTTTCTGAATTGAAATTTTAAGGTTTCATAAATTGTATAATCTCGGTACTGTTTCGAAAACTCTGTAAGCTCGTTCAGAATTAGATTGGGATCTGCCGCTTCATGATAGCGGCTTATTTTCAACTCATTTTCCAAAAGTATAAACAGTTCGGGATAGCGTTCCTGCTCTATCAAGCGTTGCTTTATATCCGGTATCAATGAAAGTGCATGTTGATAAAGGGATTTGTCTTTTAGCAGCATTATATTTCCCAAATCAGAGGAACTTTTGTACTGATCGGAATGAAAATCGTGCAGTTGCTTTAATACCCAGTAGTAGAGATAATGTTTTTTAACATCCGTTTTAACCGATGTCGATGATGCAGAAATTATTTTTTTAATAGCAGCCTCATCATATTCCTGCATATCATAAATGCCCTTAATAATATTTACATATGCAGAATTCCCCTCCCCTGACTTAGCACCTTTAGCTACAAGATATCTCTTTTCATGAATATCGAGTGACTTTATAAGTTCAAATAAAAACTGTTTTTTGAGCATTTTTTAAATTTATATTCTGATTTGTATATACTTATGCAAATATAGACTTTTATATTTTTTGTGTAAATTTTTTATTTCTGTTAGTGTTAAATTTGCATTACCAAAAACTGAAATATAAGATTTAATCTTAGGGCCTAATAAGGTAAACTTAACTTTGTCAAAGAATTTAATTAAGGCTTTATTAAATATTATAATACTTTTATACAGGTTTTTAAGTATCATTTTTATGGATAATCTATAGGGCACAATAAAAAAATAATCCTTAAACGATTTTTCTTCAGTATCAAGAATTAGCATATTTTTAATAATTTTACACTTAATGGATGGTATCCAAAAGAATTTATAATTTATTTTTAGTGGATGGTGTATAAATGTAGTCACCCTTTGTTTTTCATTGGGTGGCTTTTTTTACTAAAACACTAGATCATAAATATTTTCGATTAGTTATTTAACCTCATAAATCATAAATCTTGAAAATTTTAACCTTATTATTTCTCCACTTAATGGGCTGCTCAACCCTT
>JBILRK010000137.1:0-5889 GCA_044372705.1 Saprospira sp.
TATTTAAAGTTGATTAGACTTAATTATAGGCAAAGTTAAAAAACTGTTTTGAATGCAAGATTTAAATAGGACTTAATAAAAAGTTAATCAAGTCAGATTTTGTTCAGAATCAATTCATGTGCCATTATACAACTCTGTCAAAAAAAACATTGGGCAATGCTGATACAAAATCTTCCAATGATGCAAAAACATAATCGGCTTCTCTAGTTAAGCTTTCTCTTTTTTTGTCCGATTTGTCACCATTATCTATCCACACGCTGAGCATACCCAAGCTTTTTCCGAATTCAATGTCAGTATCAGAATCGCCTACCATGACAGATTTGCTAAAGTCTATCTCTGGAAAATCTTCTTTAGCTTTCAATGCCATTCCTGTGTTCGGTTTTCTGCATGGGGGATTTAAATAGGCAAAATCGGGACAAAAATACACCTTATTGATATGTCCGCCAGCTGTAGTAATTTCATCCAGCATGTGATTATGAATATCATTGAGATCATCCTCGGTCATCAGGCCTTTAGCAATGCCTTGCTGATTGGTCACCACCAAAACAGTTCCAAAAAACTCGGATATTTTTTTAAAAACTTCTAAATTTTTTGGCAAAAACTGAAACTCGGCACGGTTTTGGATATATCCACCACGTTTATGAACATTTATGACTCCATCGCGATCTAAAAATAGGGTCCAATCTTTGAGATGCATAATTTGATTTGAAAATTTGGTTATAAAGACTTAGTTTTGCAAAAATAAAGAAATAAACATCGCCAAAGCGATAAAAAAAGAAATATGAAAAATTTAAACAAAAAAAGAGTTAACACGGTTTTTGGCGCATATGTAGGCGCTTTGATTGTTGGAGCAATTACTATAAATGCCCTAAGTGGTGATATTTTAATGAATATGCCATTTAACGCCAGCAAATCGGACATGGATAAGTTTAACTGTAAAGTTGAAAGTCTCATGGAAAGCCGCTTAAGCAATGTTGAAATTGAACATGTAGATATTACCGGTCTTAAAGAAATTACACGTAAAAGACGCGATCAAAGTTTGGAGCACATCAATGGTCCACAACAGGCCACTCCTACCTTTGCATCTTACAAATATCAGCCAATGCCAGCCACTCCAGTGGAATTCCTAGGCGAGCTTACCAACGAAAAAAGAGCTGAAATCCGTACAAAAATCACTGGAGTTTCCAGACAATACATCGGTCGCCCTTATGTTTATGCTGCCAAAGGCCCAAATGCTTTTGACTGCTCGGGTTACACCTCCTTCATCATGCGCCAGTTTGGCGTTATGATTTCTCCGGGTTCAAGATATCAGGCAACTCAGGGACGTCATGTCGATTTAGACAAAGCGAAAGTTGGCGATCTTCTATTCTTCTCTGCATACGGTCGTGGTGGTGTTATTACGCATGTTGGTCTTATCTTAGACAATTCTGGCGAAGGCATCACAGTTATTCATGCTAACGGTCCTCGTCATGGTATCATGGTTGAAAATGTGAGCAGATCCTCTTATTGGAAAAATAAAATCCTTTTTGCCCGCGATGTAATCTCAGGTGATTCAAGACCTGCACGTCCATAAGCAATTAAACAACATAATTCTAAAACCCGAGCTGCAATCAGTTCGGGTTTTATTTTTTAACAATATGTAGCTTTGTATTGTTAACAAATAATATTAACAATCTAATACGCCAAATGAACGCTTATTTCATACCCGGATTGGGAACCGATGGCAGAATTTTTCAAAATCTGATCAAACATGTTGATTTCAAAGAAATCAATTACCTCGATTTCAGTGAAGATCTGATTGCTAAAAGTGAGGATTTACCGGCTTATGCAAAATTCCTTGCAAATGAGATAAAAAACAGTAAAGATTCCATCATCATTGGCTTATCTCTTGGGGGGATAGTAACAACAGAACTATCGAAAATTCTTCCCGACTGTAAAATAATACTGATTTCTTCCATTAAGACGACTAAAGAAGGGCCCTTTGTTTTGAAATTAGCCCGACTCTTTCCCTTTTACAATTTTGTTCCACTCTGGTTTAGCAGAAATATTGTACCATTGATGGGCAGAACCTTTCGCGTTATTGACAAGGAGGGTTACCATCTTTACAGGCAAATGCTCAAAGGCTGGTCTGCAAAAAAATTTAAATGGGCAAGAAAATCCGTTGTTAATTGGAAAAACAGTGTAGCTCCCGAGAGCCTTCACATACACGGAACCCGTGATTTAATTTTTTCGCACAAAAAAATTAAATCTGCTGTGATTTTAAATAAAGGCGGGCACTACATGGTAATGGACAGAGCGGAGGAAATTGCCGGGATTATTAAAGATTGGCTGCAAAAAGGTTAAAACTTCTAAAAAGTCTGTGACAGTAATTAGGCTTCTTTACGCTTCAAATAAAATTCAGCCTCTTGCAGCTTATCAACAGAACCGGCATCGAACCAGTAATCTTCATCGTGCAGGTGTGCAATTATCTTATGATTAGCACAAAGTTCCAAATAGGAATCGATGATGGAAAATTTACCCGTATAAGTATTTAAATCAATCCACTTTTGATCGACTACGTGAATGCCGCTAAAAGCCAACTCCAGCAGATTTTTCTTGTCATTTACAAGCTGCTTCTCCCCTTTTTTCTTATCAACCCTGCCACATAAAAAGCCATTTTCATCAAAAAGCAATTGCCGGCTACCAGCAGGGCGATTTCTTAGCGCAAGGGTAATCAACGCATTGGATTTTTGGTGCTGCTCGTACATCCTTTCTAAGTTGCAATTTGTAATTACATCTGCATTCATCACAAAAAATGATTCCTTTCCAGCAAAATGATTCGATGCATTTAAAAGGCCTCCACCCGTTTCAAGCAGTTCGGTCCTTTCATCTGAAAAGTGAATTTCTAGGCCAAAAGAATCATTTTTTTGAACAAATTCAATTATCTGATCGGCATGATGATGAATATTGATAACTATATAATTCACCCCATGAGATTTCAAAAGCAGAATGGCCCTTTCCAATAATGTTTTTCCGGCCACTGTTGCCAGCGCTTTGGGGATTTTATCTGTCAAGGGCTTCAAACGTGTACCCAGGCCAGCAGCAAAAAGCATTGCTTTCATAGTAATATATTTGAGACGTTAGACTTGAGATGATAGATTTGAGACTTGAGACTTCAGACGCAAGATTATGAATAAATAACGATGAACAATTAACAATTAACCTCATAACCATCAACCATCAACTTCAATTTTAGACACGAGACTTGAGATGTTAGACTTGAGACACTAGGACTATCAACTTCCAAACCAAGAACGAACAACTTCTTTTTTAGACTTGAGACACTAGGATAAATAACTTAAAACCAAGAACGAATAACTTCCTAACGAATAACAAACAACTTCCAAACCAAGAACGAACAACTTCTTAACCAAAAACCATCAACTTCCAAACCAAGAACCATCAACTTCCTAACGAATAACGAACAACTTCCAAACCAAGAACGAACAACTTCCTAACGAATAACCATCAACTTCAATTTTAGACGCAAGACTTCAGACGCAAGAATATGAATGAATAACGATGAATTTCCTATTACCTTCTTCGATTCTTTCCTCTCGTCATATTGACGAGACATTCTTTCATTCTTTCACTCTTTCCTCCCCCATTCTTCAAACAAAATTGCAAAAATTGTTTATCTTCGCAGCAAAATACAAGTAATATTTAATTATAAAATCATAAAAAACTCATTATGAAAGAAGTATATATTGTTTCGGTTGCAAGAACGCCAATTGGCAATCTTGGTGGAGTGTTAAGCGGAGTTAGCGCAGTAGAATTGGGTAAAACTGCCATTAAAGCAGCTGTTGACCGTGCTGGCATCGATGCAAATCTTGTAACTGAGGCGTATATGGGCAATGTACTGCAGGCCAACGTTGGACAGGCACCTACAAAACAGGCTATTCTGGGTGCAGGACTTTCAACTGCAACACCATGTACAACAGTAAATAAAGTTTGCGCATCTGGAATGAAGGCAATCATGTTGGGAGCTCAGTCAATTATGCTTGGCGATAACGATGCAGTGGTTGCAGGCGGCATGGAAAGCATGAGCAATGCACCGCACTATCTTCCTAGCGGTCGCACAGGAATCAAATACGGCAATGGGCAAATTTTGGATGCGATTGTGCGCGACGGCCTTCAGGATCCATACAGTGGCGACATGATGGGTGTTTGTGGCGAAGTTTGTGCCGATGGCAAAAACATCAGTAAAGACGAGCAGGATGCCTACGCACATGCTTCTTATGAACGTGCCCGCACTGCTTATGCAAACGGTTATTTCAACGATGAGTTGGTTAATGTAGAAATTGCAGGTCCTAAAGGTACAGTTGTCATCAGCAAAGATGAAGAGGTTGACAATGCCCGCATCACCGATCTTGAAAGTGTAAAAAAAGGCCGTGCGGTTTTCAAAAAAGACGGCACTGTGACTGCCATCAATGCCTCAAAAATCAATGATGGTGCTGCAGCTGTGGTACTAATGAGCAAAGAAAAATGCGCAGAGCTGGGCCTAAAACCAATTGCAAAAATAGTCAGTTTTGCCGATGCTTCTCAGGAGCCTGTTTGGTTTACAACTACACCGGCCTTAGCGATGCAAAAAGCCCTGGATAAATCTGGTTTAAAATTGTCAGACATTGACTTTTTTGAATTAAATGAAGCATTTTCTGTTGTAGCACTGGCCAACATGAAAGAAATGGGTATCAGCCATGATAAAATCAATGTCTTTGGTGGTGCTGTAGCAATGGGACACCCAATTGGCATGTCGGGCTGCCGAATTGTTATTACACTATTATCAGTATTGAAACAAAAAGGCGCTAAACGTGGAATGGCCTCAATCTGTAATGGTGGAGGTGGCGCATCTGCTATCATTGTAGAAATGCTTTAATATTAAATTCTATATCAATATCAACGCAGTATTTTTACGATACTGCGTTTTTTTATTTTAAATCCTAAGTGAATACATTTTATGAAGCATTATAATCAGCTAATGCAACTATTAAAAAGTAGCAATCCGGATAATAATCGTGTTGCCATTTCCATTATGAAAAGTCATAATTGGTCTCCACAAAAGCATCATAATGTTTATAAAATGTTGCTTTACAGCGATGCCTTATTAGAACTTTGTATTGAAATGGAATTTGATAAATTCTTGAATAAAGTACTAAGCTATGAAATCAGCAAAAAAGAACTTATTTTAATTCCGGATAACCTGTTCTTTCTAAAGAACTTAAAAGAGTTGAAAATTAGCGGATGCAAGCTCGTTGAAGTTCACCCCTCAATAGGTCAACTTAAACAATTAAAAAAATTGGACCTGAGTAATAATATGTTGGATGAAACTGTAAGCACTTTATCAGAATTAAAGGAGCTTGATGAGCTTAATCTGAGTAATAACCTGTTCAAGGAATTGCCAAGAGAAATTGCTCTTATAAAAAATCTATCCGTGCTCAATTTTGCCAATAACTGTCTGACTGAATTAAGCGCTTCTGTAAAATTTATGACTGGCTTAAAGGTGTTGGATCTTCAGCACAATGAGCTGAAGGAATTGCCTGAGGAAATTACTAAATTGAGTGACTTAGAAGTACTGAATATCTACTACAATCAATTGCAAAGTATTCCGGATGGGATTGGAAATTTAAAAAAATTGAAAGTGCTTAATTTATCATCCAATGATTTAACAAAAATTCCCGAAACAATTGCAGCGTTGGAATGCCTGGAAGCACTATATCTGGATGAAAATCCAATAGCTGAAATCCCTAGAGCCATATTAAATATGCCTTCCTTGAAAATAATTGTGTTGCCCGAAAAATTAAAACAATCAGATAAATAGCCAATTTAATTAGGCAAAAGCATTATTAGCCA
>JBILRK010000139.1:0-5837 GCA_044372705.1 Saprospira sp.
TTCTTTGCAGCTGATGTAGATCTAAGATACAGAGGTGTTTTTGGGATTTATAAACTAGCCAAAGAACTCTCAAAATTAAAAGTAGATGCAGTTGCTGATTTACACGACGTGTTGAGAACAAAAATATTAAATGTTTTTTTGAAGCTTCGTTCTTTTAGACAAATTAAAACAATTGACAAGGGTAGAGCGGAGAAAAAAAAGCTTTGCGCAAACAATCCCAACAAACAACTTTTTCCGATAAAAAATACTTTTGAGCGTTATGCTGAAGTATTCGAAAAACTAGGCTACAAAATTGATTTATCAAAGGATATATTTTATCCGCTACTGTCTTTAACCGATAATACAGCTGCACTACTATCCAAAGCAGCTGATAAAACACCAATTGGCATTGCGCCATTTGCACGATATAAAGCTAAGACCTATCCTTTTCCTCTCGTGGAAAAGCTAATTGAAGAACTTTTGGAACGACGCCCTAAACTCCATATATTCCTTTTTGGCGCCAAAAGCGATTTCGAAAATCTTTGTCAATTGAAAATTGCTTTTCCTGAGAATATTAGCGTTGTGGGGAACAATTTGGACTTGAATGAAGAACTTGAACTAATTTCAAGATTGAAACTAATGCTGAGCATGGATTCAGCAAATATGCATCTTGCCTCTATGTTAGCTTTACCAGTCGTTTCAGTATGGGGTGCTACACATCCCTGTTTGGGATTTTATGGTTGGCGGCAAGATCCAAATAATGCAGTTTGTGTTGACAGGAAAAAATTTCCTACTTTGCCCAGTTCTGTAAATGGAACTAAAGTGCATCCCGGCACCGAAAACTGTATGGAAACTATTGACCCGGCATTGATAGTTCAAAAAATCTTAGAAAACCTATAAGACTGCGCCTTCTTTATATTTGAGGTAAAGATGTCTCATGGCTGACATATCGGTGCCATACCCAAGAATTTTGAGTTGGCCATTATTGATTATCAATAAAATAAGCCCTTCTTCCCCGGGTTTTTCCATCTCCAGCGCCTTGAGCCAGATGCTTAAATGAATCAGAATAGCCTCTGGATTTTTAAAGAAAGAACTTAGTTCTGTTATTGGATTGAGTTGCCATGCTGCATTTGATGCAATGGTAAAAAGTTCTTTACCCGAAAGGCCGCCCTCTCCACTTAGATTGTAATAAAAGGCCTTTTCAATCCATGATTCAGCAAATTTTAACTCAGCATTTTGATTGAGTGAAGCATTCAATTCTCGGAAAAACTGAATTAGATGGTCTTCATCTGTCAGTTTCGATTCTGCTTGATTTTCTGAAATGCTTTGATTGAAAGGAACTGAATTTTTATTATCTATAATCGCTTCTATTTCCAGTCTCGATCTACTTAGAGCCTCAATTCTTATTGATTCATCTTGTTCCCTCACAAGAAGATAAATATAGTCTATGTCAGCATTAGAATGAGATTTTATAAAGCTGCCAAGAAGCAGGTATCCATTTTCATGATTTTCAAACTCTGAACTATCCGCAGCTAAATAAAGGTCATTATCAGTAAGTTCTAAATATAAATTAGCGCCTGAAATAGCCTCGGGACCAGAAAAAGATCTGTTGTAGCTGTTTTTATTCCAGCATTGACCGAAGAGAATTTCATCCTTTTCATGAATTGCCGAATTAAGCAGCTTAAAAAAAATGATTATTTGCTCTTCCATTGCTGTATATTTTTTTGTTGCAGCATAAATATAAGCATATTGGATTTAAGCTGGAACTCTTTAGCTGTTTTTCTATGGGGGTAAAGCTATAATTTAACATCTTGATATTGAATTCTCGGATCACAAAAAGTAAAGGCAGGATAAACAATTGTAACAATAATAGTTTATCAAAACAACTTAAATCATTTTTAATTGTTAATTTTACTGAGTCTTAGAACAGATTAAGCTAATTTTTGTCAAAACCATTTTATGCAAAAAGCTATTCGTTTTTCTTTGCCCGATAAGGCAAAATTCTTTCAAACATTACGCGACAGAGTAAATAATTACTTCAGGGACAACAAAATATCACGTAACGGAGATTGGCGCATGTATCTAAAAACTACTGCAATGCTATCTTTTTATCTGATACCATTTGTTTTTGTAATGACCAATATACTGCCTGTTTGGGCTGTATTACTTTGTTATTTTGTATCCGGTATTGGCCTTGTTGGAATAGGAATGAGCATTATGCACGATGCAAATCATGGATCTTATTCACAAAACTCAACACTTAATACTATATTTGGATATACCTTGAATTTGGTAGGTGGCCATGCTATGACCTGGAAAGTACAGCATAATGTCATGCATCATACCTATACAAATGTTTACGGAATGGATGAGGATATTGAAGATAAACCTTTGTTAAGATTATCGCCCGATGGAAAGTTGAAAAAATACCATCGTTTTCAGCATATTTACGCGCCAATTCTTTATTGTATGGCAACTATTTCCTGGATTCTTTGGAAAGACTTTAAAGCCTTAGCTGCCTATAATCGCGAAGGTAAAACCAAAGATATCGGACACAATCCAGTTGCTGAGTTTGTAATTCTAACGATTACGAAATTGGCCTATTGGGCAATTTTCTTTGTCATGCCGCTCTTGCTTTTGAGCTACGCATGGTGGGTACCGGTTGTTGGATTTGTTATCATGCATATTACAGCAGGATTTATTATGACTGTAGTATTCCAGCTTGCGCATGTGGTGGAGAATACCGATCATTTTCAACCTAATGAAGTAGGGAATATCGAAAATGTTTGGGCCATACATCAATTGGCAACCACTTCGAACTTTGCGCGCAAAAATAAATTGATTTCCTGGTTTGTAGGCGGTTTAAATTTTCAGGTTGAACACCATTTATTTCCAAATATTTGCCATGTACACTATCCTGAAATAGCCAAGATTGTAAAGAGTACTTCAGAAGAGTTTGGTGTTCCATATTTAGAATACAGAACTTTCAGAGGGGCCCTAGCTTCGCATTTCAGAACCCTATATCGTTTAGGTAATAATAAATTGAAATCGAAGGTTTTGGTTGCGCCAAAAGAGGACGCTGCCGTACTTTCTGCATAGAAGATAATATAAACTAAAAAATCCCATAAGGCCTCAGCTTTATGGGATTTTTTGTTTGATGAGCTTTATTAAGGTGTAAAACATCTAACTTTCAGCGGAGCCGTTTCAATTTCATTGCTCCAACGATTTCTTTGGTCCCTGATTTTTACTTTGTAAACAACCGAATCATGAGTATTAGGCAGCTCACCGCAAAGAATAGGGAAGCCCGGTATCATACAGCAGATGGTACTCATATCCACCTCGATTTCGCCCGAAATGCCATTGGCTGCTCCCTGTCTGGGTATATTCGGAATTCGGTAGTAAATGGTATCGTCAGTTCTGCTGTCAATAATTAGCATATTGGGCAAAGAATCTGAATCAGTAGCGCCCAAATCGCCATCGCCATCGGTAAAATTGACAACCATACTGACCTGTCCGGTAAATTGCTGTACAGTATCCACAGTGAATCTATTCCATTCAATAGAAGGTGTTTCGTCGAAAATGGGTGGGGGGGTGCAGGATTCAATTGCCAGGAATGTAGCAAAAATTGAAAAAGCGGCAAGGGGTGTATATTTCATAATTGTTTAATTACATTCTAAAATTATATCTTCCGATTCGATTCTGTTACTCGTTTTACCCGAGCGATCTTTCACTTCAATGAGATAACGCATCGTATCGAGTGCCTGATTGGGATTGGGGCTGCAGGCGGCTACTGTTCCGCTGTTATATATGCAACAACCTGAATAAACAATCAGTTGTAATTCTCCTTTACGGAATACGCCGGGTTTAGCATCAGTATCATTAGGAAAACGGTAGGAAGCGATCAACTGTTCAGTTCTTTTGTCTAAAAGAAAAATATTATCGATGCTGTCATTACCAATATCTCCATCTCCGTCGGTATAAGCAAAGGTTAAAACCATTGAATCCTGGCCATTTTGTAGCATGGTATTTTTTGATTGGGATTTAAACTCCAGTACAGGCTCGTCAGGATAATTATTCTTTTTGCAGGAAAAAATTAGCAGAATACCGGCAATCAGAAAAAAACTAAGTATTTTTCGCATTGTAAACCGTTTTTATAAAAGTTCAGATGCAGCGGATAGCACTTCTTGAGAAAATTTTAAAGGTCAATTCCAATACTTTTGATGAATTGAGCATGGAACTGTTCAGGTATCAGTTTCAAAACAATCAATTGTACCAAGATTTTGTCACACTGCTCCGCTTAAACCCTAAAGATATAACCATTCCGCAGCAAATTCCATTCCTACCTATAAGTTTTTTTAAAACAAAAGTTATAAAAACAGGAAAATGGTCAGAGGAACTGGTTTTTAAAAGTAGTGGAACAAGTGGGATGGTTCAAAGTAGCCACTATGTTTTTGATTCTGATTTATATCTGCAAAACTGTTTGAGCGGCTTTTCGGATTTTTATGGCTCGCCCCAAAATTATGCTGTGTTGGCCTTGTTACCTTCCTATCTCGAAAGGGAAGGTTCTTCTCTAATTTTGATGGCAGATTATTTTATTAAAATGTCGAAATACAAGGAAAGTGGTTTTTTTCTGAACAATATGGAGGAATTGGCCGATCGTTTAAAATCTTGTATGGATAAAGGTATTCCGGTATTATTGCTGGGCGTAAGTTTTGCCCTGCTCGATTTTGCAGAAAAGCATGCCATGCCACTTGAAAATGTAATTGTTATGGAAACAGGAGGGATGAAAGGTCGAAGAAAAGAAATCCTGAGAGATGAATTGCACTTAATACTAAAAGAATCATTTGGTTTGGATTTTGTTCATTCTGAATATGGCATGACAGAACTGATGTCGCAGGCTTATTCAAAAGGGAATGGACTGTTTCAATGTTCAAATACCATGCGCATTTACATTCGCGACAGCAGCGATCCGCTCTCAATATTAGCGGCAGATAAGAAAGGCGCCATTAATATCATAGATTTAGCCAATATCGACAGCTGTGCTTTTATTGCAACAGATGATATAGGAATTGTACATAAAGACCAGCATTTTGAGATTTTAGGCCGTTTCGATTCAAGTGATATCAGAGGTTGTAATCTCCTTTTGTCATAACAATGTCTACAAAAAAGAAAAATTCTGTAAAATTTAGGATCGATTTAAGGCTCAATTTTATCATAACTTTGTTTAAAGCCTTAATATGTCTTACATTTGCAGTATAAAACTGTTCAAAGTCTTAATAAAAGTCCAAAATGGGATTGTTTTCAATATTAAATCGAAAGTCAAATAAAGCCGGCAAAGAAGAGGAGCGGGAAATGTCATTTGTTGAGCACCTTGATGAGCTCAGGAAACATATTATACGATCCTTGATAGCGATTGTATCTATGGCTATTTTTATGTTTTTTATTACAGACTTTGTATTCACTAAGGTTATTTTTTATCCGCTCGACGCTAGTTTTCCAACCTATCAGTTTATGTGTTACATTGGCAATTTGCTCAATTTGCCTGATATGTGCATTACACCTGTTAAAGCTTCTGTCCAAACTTTTGAAATGGGAGAAGCCTTTTCATTGCATTTCAAGATCTGTATTTATGGAGGACTAATACTTGCCTTTCCATTTGTAATTTGGGAATTGTGGAAATTTGTAAAACCCGGTCTTTATTTCAAAGAAGTGAAGGCAGTTAGGGGCGTGGTATTCATAACAAGTAGTCTATTTCTTTTGGGCGTAGCCTTCGGCTATTTTGTATTGGCACCATTTTCCATTAATTTTTTAGTGGGATACAAGCTCCCGATGGTAAATGAAACTGATAGCTTTATTAA
>JBILRK010000138.1:0-5837 GCA_044372705.1 Saprospira sp.
AAAGCGCGTCGAAATTGAAGGGTCTACTCGACTGGTAAGCATTAGAAATAAAATAGGCAGTGCTAGCTTTATCAATTGATTTTTGGGGAGTAATTGAGAGCTGAGCTGCTGTTTTATCAGCAATATCGCTGAAAGGGGCATCAATTTTTGAAACTTCTTCAAGGTTGGCTGTTTTTAAATTATTGACTCTATCCCAGAGGAAATACCCTTCTCTATAAAATTCAACTGGTTCACTTAGCCATTCTTTCTGCAGCTTGTTATAGTTTTGACTTAAAAAATTTTCCAGATCCTTCGATTTGCTAAATTTTTGCTTCAAAGAATCGCTGATATAGCGTATCGATATCATTTCACTATTTTGCTGATCAATTAAGTAGAAAAACCAGACCGCTTCCTCTTCGTTGTCATTGCTTATTGGAAAAACATTAAAAACTGTTAAGTCTTTTAGTTTGCTGCTGTGCATTTTAAAGAGCATAGTACCCTCAGGACTGGTAAACATTAAGGCATATTCTTTGGAGTTAAAATCCAAAAGTTCCAGATAATCATCCGATTTTTTAATCAGATTATCATTTTCCTTATCTAGTTCTTTACCAAACCATTTACCCAATAATTTTTGATCAATAACTGATTTGTCAGCCTTACTGATTGGCACTTCTGATGTGTAAAATTTACAGGAACTGAATACAAAAATTGAAAAGAAAAAAATTAGCTTTCTCATTTGATAATTTTTGGGGTTAGCAACTCAAGGATTATACATTATTCTTCTTTATTTTTAAAACCAATAGATCTAAAAGTATTTTGCAGTCTCATGTTCGACAAGCCCTCCTCGTATTCCGATTTTATCAAATGAAACATTTCATCGAGAAATTTTTCATAAGTAGCTTCAATTTTTCGATCAATAAAAAACACTTTACCTTCTTCGCCATATCTGGCTTTGTATTTACCATCTTTATCAATTGAAATGTCGATGGGCAGAACAATCGTAAAATGTGGATAAGGATATTTTTGAGGCAATTCGAATAAAGTTAGCCCTATACCAAATTCAAAATAACCGTCTTCACGCAATGCCATCAGTAAGTAATCGAAACCACTTATTTTATCAGGAGCGCCGTAGCTATCTATGTTATATAATGATATTTCCCCCAGCGGCACCTCATAATAGGCTATCAGCTTATCCCAAATTTCCCTTGCTAATAGTTTACAGTCATCTTCGTATTGTTTGAATAGATTTCTGGCCTTGGTAAAAGCCTCACTGAGTTCTTCGAATTTTGTCATATTTAATCTGTTTATTTAACTGAAAAACAACTACGTTATTGTAGCGGGCTCAAGTTATCTAAAAATAAACATTGAAAATATGACTTGCCAACATATCCGCAGCATTTTCTGATTTTCTGAACCAAAGTTCCGGCTCTATCATCTCAAGCTCCGAAACAACAGGGTTGCCTTCATTATTCCAAAAGATATCGACACGGGCATAGGCAGGCAGCTGACCAAGCGCAGCAATTACATTTTCGGCAAAAGCAATTTCCCTTAGAGTTGGAAAATAGTCGTGAACAGTACCGCCAAAATCATCCTGTACCCTAAAATCACCAGCTTTTGCTATTTTTAGCACTGCATGACTGAATCGGCCACCAAAGAGCATCAATGCAATTTCACCCTTTGTGAGTATATTTTTCTGAAATTCCTGCAGCAGCATCGATTCATTGGCGATAAGCTCCTCAAAAATCGATTCCTGTTGTCCGACCTCTTGTTGATTGAATCGGTAGGTATGCCTTGCAGCGCCAGATATGGCAGGTTTTAAAATAAATTCTGACCAGTTTTTATCCTTTGCAATTTCAGACAATTTTCTATTATCTCCTTTTTCGATAAAAATGGTATCTGGAATGTCGATACCGCGCAGTTGCAGTTCACCTAAATAATGTTTATCCATATTCCATTTTATCAATGAAATCGGATTGATAAACTGGGTAAGTGCAGCAGCTTTTTCGAGCCAGGGTATAAACTCGTCAATGCGGTCAAAATAATCCCAGGTTGTTCTGAAAATGGCATATTTTGTAGAAGACCAATCAAAGTAGGGATTATCCCAATGTGTTCTGAAAACATTAAGTCCTGTTCGTTCCAAAGCTTCTTTGAGCAGCCTGTCCTCTAGTAATACATTGTTTGTGTAGTCATTCAAATCGGCAGGATTATCATATCGGCGATCGGTAAGTATGGTTATGTCAAATTTGTACATTTGAAAAAGTTTAGTTTTGTAAAATTATAAAAATTTGCATATTTTCGTAAAGTGAGTTTCTTTAAAAATAAGTTTTGTAGATTTTATCTTTAAGTATAAATAACCTTTTTAGAACCAAGTCTGTCTAAACTTGTTTAAGCTTAAATAATATTTACTAGACAATTTATGAAAGAAGACTTCATCAACCCCATTGACCCTAAAAAAGTAGCCGAAAATCCGGGATTATTACCATACGCTCATACTGTGGGCGGCTTTATCATTAAGCCCATGGATAAGGGGCGCGCCAAGGGACTAGCGGTACAGGCTATGCAGGAACAGACAAATCTGCAAATGAAACAAATTCAACAGCAGATTGAGCTCTTGGCACAGCAGGCAAGGCAACTACAGCGCAGGGTTGAACTTTCTCAGATGATTTACCATGCTGATATGAATTTTAAACCCCTGATCAGTCATATTTATCATCTCTACCACAGAAAGGATGAATCGCTGGTTTTATCCATGATTGGCCCCGATGAATGGGGTTTTTCAGGACATAAATTCAAAAAATTTCTTGCTACAGTTAAATTATTGGCAGATCATACCTGGGAGATTCTGGCAGAAAACAATGATTGATATGGGAAATTGTATAATTCCCCAATCTAATAGTCTCAAGTCTAGTAAAAAAGCCTAGCGTCCTATGTCTTTAAGCCTAAATAAAAAGTCTTGATACTTGATACTTGATACTTGATACTGAGTACTATTTATTATTTTTTTCTCACCCACATCATTCCATCTCTCAAAGGAAGCAAGATATTTTCCACCCTATCATCATTTTGAATTTTTTGATTTAATTCATGAATGGCTTTGGTCTTTTTGTCTTTGATAGGCGCTTCGCAAACCTTTCCACTCCAAAGTACATTGTCAATAAGCATAATGCCACCCTTTCTTAGCTTGGGAAGACATTTTTCGTAATAAAGCGGGTAATTTGTTTTGTCAGCATCGATAAAAACAAGGTCGAAACTGATATCAAAACTTTCAATCAATTCAAGGGCTTTTCCAATATGCATTGTAATTTTGTCCTCTAATCCTGCTTTCTTAAAAAATTCAGTCACCGGTATTTTTAGTTCCTCGTTTACTTCTAAAGTGTATAAATGTCCATCATTGACCAATCCCTGCGCCAAACAGACAGCAGAATAACCCGTAAAAGTGCCGATTTCTAAAATATTTTTGGGCTGAATCATTTTGCTCATCATAGCCAGATATTGCCCTTGTAGATAACCCGAAAGCATTTGAGGCATGAGCACATTCAGGTTGGTAAACCTGTCTATTTCCAACAAAACATCTTCATTGAAGACCTTTGAATGTGATTCGCAATATTTGTGCAGTACTTCGTTTACCAATTCCATTTGAACACTTTATTTATTGAATGATTTGTTAATTATAGCCTAAAAATTTGCAGTTCTATGCTAAAATCAGTATTTTCGTTGAGCAAAATTAAAAAATCAATTACAAACCGTTTACTGTTATGCGCGACAAATATTCTGTATTGATGACAAAAGGCAAAGAGCATTATCAGGAAGATGATGTACTCACACTCGACCCTACCAAAGATGAGTTCAAACTTGTGGTACACAATGACAATCACAATACCTTTGATTGGGTTATCGAATGTTTTGTAAAGGTACTAAAACACTCTACAGTTCAGGCAGAACAGCTCAGTTATCTCATTCATTTCAAAGGAAAAGCTACTGTGAAATCGGGAACCAAAAAAGAGCTAAAACCCTTTAAAGATGCCTTGGTTGACAAAGGTTTATCAGCCGTCATCGAGGATTAAATAACAATACATTTTCTCTACAAATCCCCTTCTTTTGGGGATTTTTTTTGCTATCATCCTGTGCACATTCTAAACAAAGAAATCATATTCCCAGATCCCTCAAAGGCTGACCGCCGAGGATGTCTTGCCTTTGGTGGCGATTTAAGCACTGAAAGATTGTTGTTAGCCTACCGAAGTGGCATTTTCCCTTGGTTCAACGAAGGGCAACCCATCAGTTGGTTTTCACCTAACCCAAGAATGGTACTTTTTCCCGACAAACTTTATGTGTCAAAAACCATGAAGCAGGTTTTGAGCAGGTCTTATTTCAAAATCACCTACAATACTGCCTTCGAAACTGTAATGCAGCACTGTGCCAAAATAAAAAGAGATGGACAATACGGTACCTGGATAACCCAAGACATGATTGCTGCTTATGTAAAACTACATGAACTTGGGTTTGCACATTCTGTCGAAGCTTGGCAAAATGAGGAGTTGGTCGGTGGACTTTACGGAATTTCTCTTGGCAAATGCTTTTTTGGTGAGTCTATGTTTGCAAAAACAAGCAACGCATCAAAAGCCGCTTTCATCACATTTGTTAAAAAATTGGAGACCCTTGGTTTTGGACTTATCGACTGTCAAATGCACACAGAACACTTAGCTAGTCTAGGAGCAGAACTTATTCCCAGAACGCTTTTTTTAAATTATCTGAAGCAAAATCAAAAAGAGGAAGAGCTATTCCTGCTTAACAAAATACAATAACATCTTTTCACAATTCACTAAATCATCCGCAAAAATGCCTTTTTACGACGACGACGGCAATGAACTTAATCCCAAAGATATTAAAATGCCAAAATTGTGCTCCAACTGTAAGAAAAACGCTAAGCCCGATGAATATATAATATGTACCCTTCAAAGATTAGGCTGGAAGGAAGAAGAAGAATTTATTTGCCATGCCTTTGAGGAATTGAATTTAAATTGATTCGAAGCAATCAATTCATAATGTTCAAATAATTATACAATTATTACCTTAAAGTGTGTTTAATTAAACATTACACTCTTTATTCCCAGACTACTCTTTCCAGCCAATAGCCACTCGCAGACTCAATTCTCATGTAATACATTCCCGACTTTAATTCCTCCCTCTTAATCTCTACTTCATTGGAATTGAATTGTTTTGGAGCCGATTGCTGTCGCCCCATGATATCGAAGAGTTGAGCACTACAGTTTTCACAATTCTCATCGAATTTGAGCATAATTTTATCTTTAGCAGGATTGGGATAAATTTTTAGACCTGTACCGGACTCAAACTTATTGGTTCCAACATAGCTATACCGACAGTTAGAATCGGGCATTGAGGTATAGATAAGCACTTCATCTTGGTGGAAACAGGTCAGTTGATGCCCTGCACAAACTATAGAAAGACCGGGGTCTAAAAGACCGAAAGTACTACCTATTCCAACAATCCAATCTTCATAGGAGAAGCCACTTAAATCATAGATAAATGACATTTTCATTCTTTTTCGGTATTGCCCAGCCAATAAAATGGAATCCACTTCGTTTACGCGCAAAGTTACATCATTATAATCAAGCGTGATTGTATCGCCTGTATTCAGGTTAAAATCATAGGCTAGCGTTTCATTACTGTCCCAACTGAAAACAAAAAACCATTGCTGATTACTGTCTCTTACGGCTGCTTTGTACCTTGCGTTCAATGGATTAGGAAATGAATCTTCCGATTGGTAAACCTTTTTGTATGTTCTGCCGCCAATAAGTGTGTCACCATAAATAAAAATGGGATTCTCCGGAAACACACCT
>JBILRK010000140.1:0-5793 GCA_044372705.1 Saprospira sp.
AAAATACCTTAAAAAATTACAGAATACGCTACAAATTATGAAAAACAAGTATTTAACTTCATTGCTGTTTATTAGCTTTCTCTTCTTTTTCAACTACAGCTATGCTGCCGTATCAGCGCCTGTAAATCCGATTAAGACAGAAAATGGATTGGGCAAAAAAGAAATTGCGCGTAAGGTTAAAGCTTTTAAAAAGGAACATAAGTCCGAAATGAAAGGCATGAGCGCAAAAGAAAAAAAAGCCTTTATCGCAGATGGAATCAATAAAGAACAACTTATTCCCAACGGTTGGCTTCCTACCGGCGTTGTACTTATTATTATTGGAGCAATTATGGCAGTTTTTGGAGGCTTTATAGCTTGGGCCGGTGGCTTACTTGCCCTTGTTGGTGTTGCCTTTGTAATAGTGTGGTTGGTAAAACAGGTCAATAGTCCTTACTAATCTTTATTATTTATAATATTATTAAGCTCTTTCTATGAAAGGGCTTTTTTTATGTTTGGTTTTAGACTGGACCTTTTGCAATATTTTGGCTATCTTTGCATAAATATTTTTTGAGTGAAAAAAATAGACAGACTCATTATCAGCAGTTTTATACCACCTTTAATCGTATGGTTTTTGGTGGCTGTCTTTATTTTTAACATGCAATTTCTGTGGAAATATATCGATGATATTGTGGGAAAGGGTCTTGAATTGAAAATTATTCTTGAATTACTTTTCTATCAGGGACTTGCAATGGTACCAAGAGCCTTGGTATTTGGGGTAATGATTGCTTCTGTAATGACGCTGGGTAATCTGGCAGAGCATTATGAGTTGGTAAGTATGAAATCGGCCGGAATTTCTCTAATGAGGATTTTGGCACCGCTTTTCATTTTGGTAGGCTTCCTGGCAATCGCATCATTTATTTTCTCCAATAATATTATTCCTGTAACGGCACTTCAGTTCAAAACCAGGCTTTACGATATCAGGAAACAAAAACCGGCACTGGACCTCGAACCCGGACAATTCAACAATGACTTCAAAAATATGGTCATTTACATTGGTGAAAAGGATCGGGATAGCAGAAAATTGAAAAATGTCAGAATTTACGACCATAGTAAACCAAACGGCAACAGCAGTCAGACGAATGCGCAACAAGGCGAACTTTATTTTACTGAAGACAAAAGTCAGTTGATCATTCAACTCAATCAGGGGCAGCGATATGAAAATCTTCAACTTAACAGCAAAAGTGGCCCAAACTATCTGCCTTACATGCGCACTAGTTTCAAAGAGTTTCGAACAATTTTCGATATGAGTGAATTTAATTTTACTGAAACCGATAAAGATCTTTTTAGAAAACATCATTCGCTACTCACATCAAGACAATTAAAAAATGCTATTGACTCTATTCTAATCCGAAGAGATAAAAGAATTGTTGAAATGCAGCAGAGCTGCGACAATTTCTATCATTTTAGGAAAACAGGTCTTAATACTCAGGACAGTACAAAAAAAGAAAACGGCAAACAATATCAACCTAAAAAAGCAGTCAGTCCTCTAAAGATTGAACGATTCAGCGATGTATTTACAGCCGACGAAAGACACAGTATGTACATGCGGGCACAGGGCTTTGCAAGAAATGTAAAAACACAGGCCGATAATCTTTACCGTAATTTTCCAAGATTCGAAGAAGAGGTTGCAGCACATGAGAATGAACTACACCTGAAAATTATCTTTTCGCTAGCCTGTATCCTCTTTTTATTCATTGGCGCCCCAATGGGAGCAATTATCAGAAAAGGGGGCTTCGGTTGGCCTATTTTTATTTCGTTTAGCTTTTTCATGGGATTTTTTGTCTTGCATCTTACCGGAGAAAGATTGGCAACAGGTTTGGTTTGGCCTACCTGGATGGGCAGTTGGCTGCCTATCTGGTCACTTTTCCCAATTGCAGTATTGTTGTCTGTCATGGCAATGAATGATTCAAGGGCTTTACCACTGGGGTTCATCCGCCGATTATTCAGAAAGAAAAAACAATCCCTTGAGTAGCTTCCTAAAAGAACAATTTTATTTTTTACTGGGTTTGTTTTTACTACTCAGTATTGGGTTCATCTTTTTATTTAACATAAACAAGGGAGATGAACTTGTTTTCTTTTCACAGAACAGAACCGTTACTGCCAACTTTATCTTCAGTACTACAAATTATTTGGGAGAGGCTTATCTTTATGTAATTTTCTGCCTTTTTTTTATATTCTATAAAAATTGGATCAAGGCTATACTTGTTCTCCTGACAGGTTTAACAGCAATGGCATTTAGCCAAATTCTGAAAAATTATTTTGGCCACGAGAGACCAATCATTTATTTTAACGAAATTATAAAACAGCCCGATGCACTAATTCCTGTACCCGGTGTAGAATTTGTGAGCAGCTATACCAGCAGTTTTCCATCGGGACACACAACAGCAGCATTTGCCTTATTTAGTCTGCTAGCCTTTTTTACTACAAGATCATCACAAAAAACTATTTGGCTCATACCTGCATCTATGGCTGGAATGTCTAGAATATACTTGGGGCATCATTTTCTGGAAGATGTAGTTGCAGGAGCAGTACTGGGAAGTTTAATTGCATTTGTTTTATTTACTTTACATCAATTGAAGTTTTCACCACTATTGAAAAAATAATTCAAAATAATTGAAACATTTTCCTGAGTAAAGACAGATACTTTTGGTAAATTTGTAATTACAAAACAAACCATATCAAGTGCCGTTATCTGCTAAGTACATTTCGGTTTTTCTAATCATCTTATTGTCAATCCCTTTTTCTTACAAAATGGGATACTTGGTGTATTTTACTATCAACAAAGAAGCCATCATAAAAGAGTTTTGTGTTAATAAGGCCAATACAAAATTGAAATGCGACGGTAAATGCCACCTAAAAAAACAACTCAACCCTGAGCAGAATCTAATCAAAAATGAACAGCAAAAAGAAAATGATAATTCTTTGCTAGTGCTCATTAAGGAAATAAAGAATTTACAGCTACTCTATATCCTACCCTATGAGGAATCAGTTCAAACGACATTTTTAAGTAACTACATTATCGAAGTTCCCAAAGCTTTAGTTAACCCCAACTACAAAGCAGATAAGGGTCGTTTACACCTTAAGTCAATTTTTCATCCACCTGTTTGTTAATTTTTCAATTTATTGAATCATTAACTTACAATCTTTATGAGATATTTATTATTCGTGTGTACACTTTTTATGGTGTTACATTCGAGGGCATGCGATGTATGCGGTGGAGTGAGCAGCAATGCTTCTATTGGGCTTTTTGCAAATACAAGATTTCATATAATGGGTTTTCAAAGTGGCTTTCGCTCATTCGATACCTATTTGCATGAAATCAAACATTCGCGGGAGCGAATGTTTAGCACAGATTTTCGATTCAGAATTCAACTGCATCGAAGAATACAGCTTTTGGGCATAGCGCCTTATCAGATTGCTATACAGCAAACAGATTTTGGCAGCAACAAAGTACATGGATTGGGAGATGTTAGTTTAATGTCAAATTTTATTGTAATAAATAAAGGAGACACAAACGGGTTAAGTCGTCATTTTTTGTCTTTAGCAGTCGGTCTAAAGTCAGCAAGCGGCAAAAATACATTTGATACAGATCCACTTAAAAACATCTACCCCGGAACCGGCAGTTGGGACCTGCTGCTCTTAACAAACTACACACATCAGTTCGACAGTAAATGGGGCTGGCAAAACGAAGCTAGTGTTTCAATAAAAGGTAAAGACCGTTTCGGTTATTCCTTTGGAAACAGTTATCAGCTGACATCACAGGCTGTATTAAACCTGCCACTTTCAAGATATCGTCTTATTTCAGCCATTGGTTTTAATGGCGAGTATCACGAAGCATCAAAACTTGATGGAGCAAGAACCCTAATACCTAATCTAAACAAGGGATTTGTAAGCTCGGCAAGGGGCGCAATAAACCTGATGGGGAACAGCTGGTTAATATCGGCTTACTTGCAGCAGCCTATTGTACAAAATTTTAACGAAGGCCTAACAAAACAAAGGCTTTCCTGCGGAATCAGCATAAATTATCTGATTAACAAATAATAATAATCATGAAAAATTACATTTTAGTATTTTTATCATTACTGGCAATAAGTTTATTTTCTGCCTGCCACAAAGCGCATGAAGCTAGTACAGCAGAAATTACTTTTATTGAACCCTCGATCAACGATACAATTGCTTTTGGCACAGAGCTTCATGTAGAAGGCACTATAAGCGGCGACGGGGAAATGCACAGCTACACACTCAATATTGCCAATGCAGACAATGATTCCATTTACTTTTCAAAAAGTAGTAGTGCGCATGCAGCGTCTTATGCATTCCACGAACATTGGGTCAATAATCTGACTGACACAACATTCTTAAAAGTAACAATCGAGGTTGAACTCAACCACGAAGGTGCAAAAACAAGCAAAACAGTTAATGTAGTTTGCTTACCTTAAATTTCTTATTTTTTAATTAACAATTCAACATTTTAATATCATGAAAAAGCTTCTTAAAAATTTATTTGCTTTCGCAATCATTATCTTTCCTTTATTTATGATTTCCTGTAAAAAGGAACAAACTGCTACTGAGGGTACTGTTTTGGTTAAACTTAATCACAGCTGGGGAATGAGCGGTACAAGTTTCGCACTGAATACCAACTTGGTACACCCAATGAATGGAGATACTATGAATTTTTCTAAATATAAATATTATATATCCAATCTGAAATTGAAAAAAGCAGATGGCACATTTTGGGTACAACCCGAAAGCTATTTTCTGGTAGACCTTTCTAATTCTGCCAGTAGCTCCATCAGCCTTAACAATGTACCTGTTGGGGATTATACTGAAATCAGTTATACCTTGGGTGTAGATAGTGCCAGAAATGTATCAGGTGCACAGTCGGGTGCTTTGGCTACAACAAATGATATGTTTTGGAGCTGGTCTACAGGATATATAATGATAAAAGCCGAAGGAACTTCTCCACAATCAACAAGTGGATCATTCTCATTCCATATCGGAGGATTTAGAGGTCAGTACAGCGCTGTACAATCAAAAACTGCTTCATTCGGATCAAATCAGCTTTCAGTATCGGGTGAAAAGAATACTGAAATTCATTTCAATGTAAATACAGCAATGACCTGGTGTAATTCGGGAAGCTGTGCTGCTGTAAATTCTATAATGATGCCAAGCGCGCTTAGTCTTCAGATGGCAACAGATTTTAACAATGGCTTTGTATTTGATAAAATTGTAGAATAATCAAACATGGGTCCTTGTGCTGCAGGGACCCTTTTTATACTAATGAAAAGATTACCGCTTCTAATCATTCTTTTGGCTGTTTTGTCCTGCAGAAAAGAAAATACTGCAGACAATTCCCTGAGTCCTGCATATCCCGATTATTTTCCGGCTCCAGTATATCAATTTAACAACAATACTGTAAACAAAGATCGTTTTGAACTGGGTAAAAAACTGTTTTTCGACCCGGTTTTATCGCTCGACAGTACCATTTCTTGTGCAAAATGCCATGCACAGGTACATGCTTTTGCCGATCATAATGTATCGCTTAGTGCAGGCATAAACGGGCTTTTGGGCACAAGAAACTCCCCATCAATTACAAATATGATCTGGTCACCTACATTCATGTGGGATGGCGGGGTAAATCATATTGAAGTCTTTTCTGTTGCGCCTATTACAAATCATGTCGAAATGGGGGAATCTATGCTATCTGTTATTCGGAAACTGAATAATATTACAGCATACAGAACCGCTTTTAAA